>NZ_JBFRSX010000024.1:0-25021 GCF_041473835.1 Vibrio sp. 10N.222.55.A1
ATTCCCCTTTAGTTCAGTTGGTAGAACGGCGGACTGTTAATCCGTATGTCGCAAGTTCAAGTCTTGCAAGGGGAGCCAAATTCAGAAAAAAGCTCAATCGAAAGATTGGGCTTTTTTCGTATATAACTGCGACTAACTTGTTCCAAGTTAATGTCACAAACCTAGCCGCCCGCGTTCAAGTCTCGACAAGGGGGCCAAATTTAAAGAAGCCGCATCACTCGATGCGGCTTTTTGCGTTTTAGTCGAAACAAAAGCTCTACAGGCACAGCTTTGATTAGCTAACATCCATAAAAAACGCCTCACAAGGAGGCGTTTGGGCTTAGTGACTAAACTGAGCGTTATTCTAGATGAGACGTCGTTTTAGCGGTTATGCTTCTGCTGTAACAACATGAGTCTGAGTCTCTTTACCGGCTTGGTCTTGATCAAATCCTTCATGCAGGTGGTAGTAGCGCTTATAAACAAGAGCACTTACCGTCATTAGAATCGCTGGTAAACCTACCATCATAAACTGCAGTCCCATGATAGTGCTGTCAGACTGTTCCACGTTTGGTACATAACCCACCACAGACAAGCCCATACCAACAATAAAACCACCAGCCGCGCCTGCAAACTTAACAAGCATCGTTTGAACAGAGAAGATAACACTCTCACTGCGACGACCCGTTTTGTGTTCACCGTAATCAACAACATCGGCAAGCATTACAGTTTGCAGTGCGTTAGCGATACCCACACCAAACTTGATAGCAGCACCTGCGATACCGATTAGAATCGCGTTACCTGGAGCGATAAAGCCCATGATAAGTAGAGTGGTACAAGACAGCACTGGGAAGCCACAAGCGATAACCCATAGGTGTTTGCGTGGTAACACTGATGCAATACGAGGGAACAAGAATACGCCTGCAACTTCAGCGATACCTGCCACCATCATATAAACGGGGAACAAGTCAGCGTTGCCTAAAGCGTAAGAGAAGTAGTAAATCGCAAAACCACCCACCAACAAGTTTGCTATTTGGAACGACAATACGGTACCAATAAGTGCTTTTAGTTGGTCATTCTTACCAATGATAACCATTACATCTTTAAAGCTGAAACGCTCAGCTGGTTTCGCATTTGCTGGTGCCGATTTTTCTTTTACGTTGCGAGCAATCAAGAATGCACTCATCACGAACAGCACAGCAATCAACATAGCAACGTTGAAGAAACCTTGTCCTTGGTCGCCGTCACCCAGTTTACCGACAATATGTAGCCCGTAAGTACCCGTAATAAACCACGCCAAGCTAGCAAATAATCGTGGCCAAACAACCAGCTTTTCACGTTCTTGACGAGAGCTCGATAGTGCAGGAATCAAAGACCAATATGGAATGTCCATAATAGTGTACGTAAGGCCCCACAGAATATAAGCAGCCGCTGCATAAATGTATAACGTAGTGCCTTCAAACATATGCGTACTAAAAAGACCAACAAGCACTACAGCATTTAACAGGGTTCCAATCACTATCCAAGGACGGAATTTACCAAACTTAGAGCGTGTGTTATCAACGATAACGCCCATCATTGGGTCGGTCACCGCGTCGACAATGCGCGCGGCCAAAAAGATAGTACCCACAAATGCCGCTGACAGCCCAGCAACATCAGTGAAGTAAAACATTAAAAAGATGTAGATTGGAGCACAGGCAAAGTCTTTACCTAAAGCCCCAAGTCCATACGATAATTTGGTTTGTAGAGTAATTTGATCAGACATAGTATTTCCTTCAGGCGCGTAACTTCATCTCCTAACAGACGCTGAAACGCTTACCTTTTATTTATAATAATTTATCCACTCAAGTTCTGTTTTAGAGCCACTCTGTGGTCGCTTCTTAAAACACTCAAGTATCAAGTCCGACGCTAATGTAACCATTCCAACGAACAGATACTGTGATCAACAACCACTCCATGGAAACGTTTTCAGTCAAATATCCAAAGTGAGAGATCGAACAATAAAACCCTCGAATTGATAGAGAATATCGCTAATTAAAGTGCTCAAAACAGTTCATTGTGTGAAGTAACGCATGAGAACGATTACATAAGTACAGTATCACGCTGGGAATACCTACAGTTCTCCAATCTATACGGGCACATCAAATTGATTTGATAGTTCATGACGGCTTATTAAAGGCAATAAAAAACCGCGTAATTTCACCTACGCGGTTCATCAAATATAAAGCCTATGCTAAAACTTACTCGATACGTTCAAACTTAATCAGCATCGCTGTTTCTGCGTCAAGTATTGGCATCGTCAGCCCCACCTCGGCACACCAAGCACCTGATAATTCACAGCAAGACTCTGTCCATGGCGGTTGATAATTCACAATATCATCGTAATTTGACGGTTTATCAATCACAGATACCTTGTATAAACTTTGTGGATCTAGCCCAGGTATACGCAAATGACCACTCAATGAATTGGTTGGCATCGCAAGCTGTGCAATCATCACCACAGCTACTGACACATCTTCGGAGACGACCGCATGGATTTGATGGGCACTATCGTCCGTTGGAACTCGCCAAGTTCTCCCGCTATGCAGTAACGGGCGCAGCATCTTATGTAGCTTGATGTAGTGTTCAAAGCCCTGCTTCTCTTCTTGCACTTCTTTCACAGGATCTAATTCAATCCCCATATGACCAAACAGTGCTGTTAGACCACGAAACTCAATACTATGACGACGACGAGTGCTGTGGCAGTGGCTCGCACCAATATGGCTTCCCATTACCTCAGGGGGGAAGAAGTAACTCATCCCACGCTGAATCGTTTGTCTTTCCAGCGCGTCATTGTTATCAGACGCCCAAAAACGTTGCGTACGCTTAAGAACCTCAAAATCGATACGACCACCACCAGCCGCACACGATTCAATATCAACCATTGGGTGCTTCTCTCGGACTTTATCGACCAACTCATAATAACGAGCGGTTTGTTGATGAGCCGCAGCCCTGCCTAGATGCGCAGGTTGTACAACTTCTCGGTTCATATCCCACTTAATGTAAGCAATGTTGTACTGACTTAAGAAGTGGTCAAGACGCTCAAACAAAAAGTCGAATGCTTGTTGATTCTGAAGATCGATAACATATTGATTACGACCCGTTGGTTGGTCATAGCCGTCAACCGCAAGCAACCAGTCTGGATGGGCTCGGTATAAGTCAGAATCCTTATTGATCATCTCAGGTTCGAACCACAATCCAAACTCCATACCCAACTGATTAACGTGCTCAACTATCGAATCTAAACCATTTGGGTATTTTTCTTCATCTAAGAACCAATCCCCTAGCGCAGCCTTGTCTCCGCAGCGCCCTTTGAACCAGCCATCGTCAATGATAAAACGCTCTACTCCCATATCCGCGGCTTGGCTAGCCATCGACATAATATAATCAGGATCATGGTCAAAATAGATGCCTTCCCAAGTATTAAGATGGATAGGTCGAGGCTTTTGTGCGAAAGACTCCGGCAAGATGGAACAACGCACATGGGAGTGGAACTGATGGCTCATTCCATTTAAGCCTTCCGAACTGAAACTGGCATATAACCAAGGTGTCGTTAAGCTTTCACCTTCATCCAATGTAATCTCACCCGGTAGATAAATAACTTCCGCTTGCACGTAGCGACGACCGTCTGCTTTTACATCCGCGCGCAGTCTGTGGTTACCACTCCAAGCGAAGTGAATCCCCCACACATCACCTGCCATTTCATTAAAGTTAGCGGTACCGACAACCATCGCTGGATAATGTTCATGAGACGTTCTTCCGCGACGATTTTCTTGCTGATAGCCCCCTTGCTGTAAGGGTTGACGCACCGTTTGGAACTCATGTACCCAGCGGCCGTAGTACGTCATCAACTCATTAGCTCTTGCTGGTAATGGCAAAGTATTGGCGAGACGGTTCACCTGATAAAGGCCGGCTTTAACGTTGGTTAAGGTGTGACGAGATTTCACAACATCATGTTTATCGAGGCATAACTCGGTTGTTAAACGTAAGCCTGCACGTATATCTTCACTCTCAATGATTAGGCTAGATGGTGTTTGTTGAACATCCGTAATAGAGAAAACAGGCGCCCAGTCCAATCCGTCTCGGTGCCCTTCTAATGCCGGACTGCTGAAAACACCGCGCCCGAGCTCTGGGCTCAGAGACATAGCAACATCATTATCAAGGCGGCCGTATGGAACCGGTCTTTCAAGAGAAACACGGAAGCTAGCTAAATCACCACGAACGGGAGCTCCCCAATGAAGAATTTCGGCAAAATAGCCAAGTTCTACAATCAGTTGCGAGTGTTGACCGGTAATATCAATTAGGGATTTATTCGTCATTTTTTTAACCTTAACGCGTTTAATTACCCAGTATCATAATTATTAAGCCCAGAGTTTCTGTGATCAAACTCGAAATCATGAAAACGTTTCCAGTAAATATTCAAGACTGATAACTTTGGTTAATAGCTCCTAATTCAAAGATTTAGATTGACCACCATTCCATCTCATATTGCCTACCTCTAGGTAGAATTGAACTTTCCACTCTAAATAAAGCAATATAAAACGATAATTAATGGCAATTTAATCTTTTAAATTCAGTATATTAAATCAAAGTTCCCATTAACACATAGGCTAAAATACATTTCCTCTTGAACTGATCACATCACACTCGTATTCTTAGATCTTCGAGTACATCTATGAAGTGTCTCTCTGGGTCCTAACTTTTACATTCCAGCTTGACGGTACAGAACACGATGCTTGTAGCCTTGCTGCTGCATTTGCTTTGATACTTACTTCCTTGTCTCACAAGCCCAGTTATCATTAACTGGGCTGCTTTTCCTCAAAGCCCTCGAACAACCCGACACTCAAAGTACCTCAAACCCGCTTCACCTCAAATTCCAAGACAACCAACAGCATAATCACTCCCTCTAAACCACCACATAGCACTGAGTAAAGAAAACGATTCCACTTTAAAATCACAAAACCTAGCGTAAAAACACCTATACAAGCCCAATAATCAGATCAAAATCACACAAAATAATCACAAACCCATCAATAGCATAAAAATGCCAACTTCATCATGAAAACGTTTCCAAAGTTTATTTACACTCTCGCTCGAGTTAGGACTCAAACATAAAAATATCCATAAATAAAAAATAATGGAGACACTTCATGAAACAAAAAATGCTAGTCAAAGCATTAGGATTCACTCTGTCCCTCGCCCCATTAGTCAGCTTCGCTGCAGTGGAGAACGTAACGTATTTTGGTTATGCAAAATGGGGCAACATCTACACCGATAATGACCAACATAACGACGGCAAAGGAGAACGCAACGACGTTATTCGAGCGGGCCAAGGTTACGGTAACTACCGTTTAGGTAATGAACTAAATTGGTGGGAAGCGGGAGTGAAAGCCGATGTATGGCGTGACAATGACGCCTATTTTGACACCACGATTTATCTAGGCAGTGGAGATAGCTGGGGAGACGTGAGTACGATTCAGCTTTGGTCAGCAGGCCATGGGCTTATCGACGGCCAACCCAACGCAAAAATTTGGGCAGGTGAACGTTTTTACCGTCGCCACGAAGTCCACATGATAGATGTGAAGTACTGGGATACATCCAGCACCGGTCTTGGTATTGAAGATTGGGATCTCGGCTTTGCTGATGCTCACTTAGCTTGGATGGCACCAAACTCTTCAAGTGACGATGGACGCAGCCTTCATAACATCGATGCCCGCTTAAGTGGCATTGAGCTAAGTGAAACAGCAGACCTAACACTCGGCCTAAACTACGTAACCACGCAGAACTCAAGCTACGACGATAAAGACATTACTACTTCTGGCGCAATGCTCTCTGCTCTTTACCGTCAAGCTTGGAACTACGGTTCAAACACCTTGGCCTTCCAATATGGTACCGATGCGTTGGCAGGTGGATTAATGAGTGCTGAAGGTGGATCAAACAGAAAATACAGCACGGGTGTGGAACACGATGGTTCTAGCTGGCGCCTATTTAACCACGGTGACTTGAATATCAGTGAAGATGTTCAAGTGATGTACTCCATCGCTTATCAAGACAAAAACCTAGATAACAACGATGGTGAGAAGTGGTTCAGTGTCGGAGCTCGTCCTCAATATGCTTGGACAGATTACATGTCGACATCATTAGAGGTGGGTTACGAAACGGTAGAAGCTCAAAACGGCTCGGGCACCAACGATATGTATAAAGTGACCGTGGCTCAAATGTTCCAAGCTGGAAAAGGGGTATGGGCTCGTCCATCTATTCGTATTTTTGCGACGTACTCTGAATCCAACAACGAATGGGATCGTGGTAACGAGACTTATGGAACGGCAACAAGCATCAATGCCGAGACTGTTGACGAGATTACCTTTGGTTTCAACGTAGAGACTTGGTGGTAAACCACCACACCCGAGCGTCTGTTCAATCAACCAATTGACGCTCAACACTGGAATAGCAATTTAACGGGGAAAGCCGATGTTTTCCCCTTTACTAAGGTAGCAATCAGATGAAATTAAAATCATTGGTGATCATTGTCACGGCACTCACAGTTAGCGCATGCAGCGGAATACCTGAAAAGGAACTTAATACTGATTTCAATGAGAGTGCATGCTGCTCTCAGCTAAGTGCGCTGCCAATGACGCAATTGTCTGTTCCATTCCACCAACAAGTGATTATGGACGGTCATTTACCGACCCTTTCCTCTTCATTGTTAAATGACAATACACAAGCGGATAGCCAACGCTTTCCGACCATCGCGTACCAAATCAGTGACACGACAGAATCGCTGTCCTTACTCATTCGTTCATACATTAAAAATGATGCGCTATTCGCACCGTCTATTTATGTCTTTGACAAACAATGGCGACTGCTTGGTCAATACAGTACTAACGACTTCACTTACTACCCGACAGCGATGCAAGGGTTAGAAAGAATTGAAGCATCAATTGCACTCGAACCTCAACGAGACAACGCGCAATTTATTGTGGTCAGCGCCGATAGCACTAAGTTAGATAGCGCCATCAATCGAATTCATCCTGAAGATCTGTATTCAGAATCTCAGCAGATTATTGGCAATAAGCAACTGCCGTTGACTGCGACGTTGAGCAACGTAGGTGTCATTGATGTTACGGCGAGCAAATCAACAAACAGTGCGGTTTTGACTCTATTGGCTGAGCTTGGTGTTTCATCCGACAATGAACCCGAAACCTTAGGTTCAAAGCAAGTTTCTCAACCATCAAATCAGACAATTGAAACCAATCAAAAGGCGCAATGGCTGAATATCCAAAAAGACATTGACCAAGCCCTAAACAACAATGACATCAAACAAGCTGCATTTATTGCTAATCAAGCGGCCGAACAGGGCATACCCGAAGCAAAAGATTATTTATTAAAACAGCTCGCTGAATAGCTGAATAAGCCAACAGAACAATACGCATAACCAACGATTTGATAACGGTCATCACGGCTTAAAAGACCGATGACTTAATAGAATTATTACCAATATTGAACACTTTAAGAGTAGGAATACCATGAAGGCATTTTCAAACATCATCCAAAGACGCGATTGGGAAAACCCACAGTCTGTGAATATCCACTGCCTTAATGCGCACAGCCCATTATCAAGCTACCGCAACCTTAAGCACGCTCGAGACGGCATTGAGTCACAACGTAAATCTCTTAATGGACAATGGAAGTTCAAATACTTTGATGCACCTGAACAAGTTGACGGTGAATTTATCGAAACAAGTTTCAATGACTCACAATGGGACGAGATTACCGTACCATCGAACTGGCAAATGCAAGGCTACGATAAACCTATCTACGCCAACGTAAAATACCCATTTGAAGTGAACCCACCGTTTGTACCGGCAGAAAACCCAACCGGTTGTTACCGCACTCAAATTACGTTGACTAAAAATGACCTAAAGAACACCCAACGTATTATCTTTGATGGCGTCAATTCCGCTTTTCATCTTTGGTGTAATGGCAATTGGGTTGGTTACAGCCAAGATAGCCGCTTACCTGCCGAGTTCGACTTAACTCAGTATCTAACTGTTGGCGACAATACGCTTTCTGTCATGGTGATACGTTGGTGTGATGGTAGCTATTTAGAAGACCAAGATATGTGGTGGCTAAGCGGTATTTTCCGTGATGTGACCTTACTAGCTAAACCAAAGCAGTGCATTGAAGATGTGTTCGTTACGCCGGACTTAGACGCATGCTATCGCGATGGTTCACTGTCTATTGTCACCAAAATTACGGCACCAGACACTTACCAAGTTCAGGTTCAACTGTTTGACGGTGAAAACGCGGTGACTGAACCGCTTATCGATCGCCCTCATAATCGACGAATTGACGAGCGTGGCACCTACGATGATGTGGTATTCCAAACTCTTCATGTTCGAGATCCGAAGAAATGGAGCGCAGAAGTTCCTAACCTTTACCGAATTGTCGTGTCATTGCTTGATAGGCAAGGTAACCACATAGAAAGTGAAGCTTATCAAGTTGGATTCCGTAAAGTCGAAATGACAGACGGTCAGCTAAAGCTAAACGGCAAACCGCTATTGATTCGCGGCGTCAACCGTCATGAGCATCACCCAGAGTTGGGGCATGTGATGACAGAAGAAGACATGATCCGCGATATCTGTCTAATGAAGCAGTACAACTTCAATGCTGTGCGCACCGCTCACTACCCTAACCACCCACGATGGTACGAGCTGTGTGACGCATACGGTTTATATGTGTGTGATGAAGCGAACATCGAGACCCATGGCATGCAGCCTATGAATCGCTTGTCTGCGGATCCGCAATGGGCACACGCTTATATGAGTCGCTATACGCAAATGGTCATGCGTGATAAGAACCACCCTTCTATCATCATCTGGTCTTTGGGCAACGAGTCAGGGCACGGCAGCAGCCACAATGCGATGTATGCTTGGTCGAAACAGTACGATCCTTCTCGCCCGGTACAGTATGAAGGCGGTGGTTCAAATACCACAGCGACCGATATCATTGCGCCAATGTACGCACGCGTTAACAGCACTATCGAAGACGATGCCGTTCCAAAATGGTCTATCAAGAAATGGGTTTCTCTGCCTAACGAGCAACGCCCGCTTATTCTTTGTGAATACGCACACGCAATGGGTAACAGTTTGGGTAGCTTTAATGATTACTGGGATGCATTCCGAGAATATCCTCGCCTACAAGGCGGTTTCATCTGGGATTGGGTTGACCAAGGACTAAGCCAATGGGATGAAAACGGTGAACACTTCTGGGCCTACGGTGGAGACTTTGGCGATGTCATCAACGACCGTCAGTTCTGCATCAACGGTTTGATCTTCCCAGATCGCAGCGTACACCCGACCTTGGAAGAGGCGAAATACTGCCAGAGAATGATCAATGTGACGTTAGCAGAGCAAACTGAAGATCAATGCCGCCTAACGGTAACCAATGAAAACCTGTTCCGAGCGACTGACAATGAAATCTTACGCTGGCAATTGCTCGAAAATGGCATCGTGATTCAATCAGGGCAACAAGTCTTATCCGTTGCTGAAGATAGTAAACAAGAGCTGGTAATTGACCTCGCTTTCACACCAAAAGCACAAGCCGAATATCATCTCAACACCGATATTACTCTGACTCATTCAACCAAGTGGGCAGAAGAAGGCCATGTTTGTGCGACGGAGCAATTTGCTTTACGTAACCATGCTGGCTTGCAACTCCCGATCACGGCAAATGCTTTGGCTCCCCAGTTACATCAGCAAGACAATAAAGTGGTCGTGTCTAGCCTAGATGAAACACATCAATGGCAATGGGATACAGAGAGTGGATTGTTGACCCACTGGATCGTTGATGGGCAACCGCAAGTTATCAAGGCACCTGTCGATAACTTCTATCGCGCGCCACTTGATAACGACATTGGTATCAGTGAGATAGACAACATCGACCCAAATGCATGGGCTTGTCGCTGGGAACTTGCAGGCATTGGTCAATGGGAGCGTCAGTGTACAAGTTGTGTCGTGCAAGCGCTCGCAGACTCAGTACAAGTGGCGTCAGTATTCGCCTACCAATTTAATGGCCAAATCCAAGCGATTACCAAATGGCAATACACCTTAAATAACCTAGGCGAAATGAATATCGCGGTTGATGTCAACTTAGCCGATCACTTACCACCGATGCCACGCATTGGTCTTGAGATGGAGCTACCTTTACCACTCGAAACTGCCAATGAAACTCCAGTATCGTGGCTGGGATTAGGTCCTTTTGAAAACTATCCAGACCGTTTGGCTGCTGCTCGATTCGGTTTACACAAACAGACACTGGATCAGATGCATACGCCGTATATATTCCCAACCGATAGCGGGTTACGTTGCGGAACCAAAAACTTGAATGTAGGAAATATCGGGATCGAAGGCGATTTTTCATTCAGTGTGAGTCAGTACAGCCAGCAACAATTAACGGATGCTAAGCATACCAATGACCTGACTCGTGAAGAGAAAATCTATGTACGCGTAGATCACCAACATATGGGTGTTGGTGGTGATGATTCTTGGAGTCCAAGTGTTCACCAAGAGTTTCAACTCACCGACAATCAATATCGTTATCAGGTTACGCTAACAAGCGCATCGTAAGTAGATTCGGACCAAGCGGCTTGCTCTAAGCCACTTGGTTCCCCTATTACTTTGGGTTACCTGTGATTACCTTACTTCACGCGACAACAGCTCACACGACAGCAGTCCACACGACAGCAGTCCACACGCCAATGTGACTCAAAAGCCAAGCTCAAATCTAGAGCTTGGCTTTTTATTTTCAAACTAGTCAGCCAATCAAAAATAAACCATCAAACCTCGTCATATTTGATGTTTAATATTTGAATTGCCTAACTATCCGTTGTTAAATGTCCAACCACCAGCACACAGCATTATATTCAGAATAAGAGAGCGGAATGGCTACCATTAAAGATGTTGCGAAGGAAGCAGGCGTATCAATCGCGACCACCTCTCGAGTAATCAACAATGCACCTCACACCAGTGAAACCGCAATTGCGGCGGTAAAAGCCGCTATGGAAAAACTCGGCTATCGCCCAAATGCCAACGCCCGTGCATTGGTCAGCAAATCTTCAAACGCGATTGGTGTACTGGTTAATGATGTTTCTGCCCCGTTCTTCGGCTCGATGATCAAAGCCATTGATACCGTGGCAAGTGAGCAAGAAAAGCAGCTACTGATTGGCAGCGGCTACCATGACGCGACCAAAGAGCGTAATGCGATTAACTTGCTGATCAACAGCCGCTGCGAATCACTCGTGGTTCATAGCAAAGGCATTAGCGACGAAGAATTGGTTAAGCTAGCCAATGAAGTGCCCGGCTTAGTTCTCATCAACCGAATTGTTCCCGATATCGAACACCGCTGTATTGCTCTCGACAACCGCCGCGGCTCTTACATCGCGACTGAGTATTTGATTAAAAACGGCCACAAGCACATTGGCTACATCTGCTCGAGTCACGATATTGAAGATGCTCACGACCGCTTAGGTGGCTATTTGGATGCATTGAAAGATCACGGTATTGAATCGAACGATGAGTACATCGAATATGGTGAACCTGACGAGCTAGGCGGTGAGCAAGCCATGGTTAACTTAATGGCAAAAAACACAGATATCACAGCCATTGCCACGTATAACGACTACATGGCAGCAGGCTGTTTGGCGTTATTACAAGAAAATGGCGTTCGTATTCCAGAAGATATATCAGTTATTGGGTTTGATGACGGCCACATTGCTCGCTTCATCTACCCTCGATTGACCACCATTCGTTACCCAATTCAAGTCATGGCTAATCAAGCGGTTAAGCTCTCTCTGCAACTCGCAAGTGACGAGCCAAAAGAACACACGGAACATAAGCTATTTATGCCAATTTTGGTGCGCAGAGCCTCTGTTCGAAACATTAATTGAGAAAGCTCAGGTTCATAAAGACTAAGTCATTTCGTTCCTCGACACTTTTTACAACAAAGAAAATAGGATTGATTCGATGAGTTATCATTGAGTTAATCTTATTTTTCATTCCCCGCAAATACCCACCTATACTTAACCTGATCCATCTTAATCAAACGGTTACCCGTTGATTTTTTCACCAAGTGTCTAAATCCCTAGTGATCCTTGGTTGTTATTAGGTGAGCAAAGCAGGATAATATCGGGATCGGAATCTCAAGAATTAATCCATTATGACCGAATACCTTTTGTTGTTGGTTGGCACAGTGCTGGTCAATAACTTTGTGCTAGTGAAGTTTTTAGGACTATGTCCATTTATGGGAGTCTCCAAGAAACTGGAGACTGCGATTGGCATGGGCCTCGCGACAACTTTCGTTCTAACGTTAGCGTCGGTCTCTGCATACCTAGTAGAAACCTACATCCTTACCCCTCTGGGTATTGAATACCTGCGTACCATGAGTTTCATCTTGGTTATCGCGGTGGTTGTTCAATTTACGGAAATGGTCGTTCACAAAACCAGCCCGACTCTTTATCGCCTGCTGGGTATCTTTCTGCCTCTTATCACCACCAACTGTGCGGTATTAGGTGTGGCACTTCTGAACATCAATGAAAACCACAACTTCATTCAGTCGATCATCTATGGTTTCGGCGCAGCGGTGGGTTTCTCTCTTGTATTGATCTTATTTGCTGCAATGCGTGAACGTATTGCGGTTGCTGATGTTCCAATGCCATTCAAAGGCGCATCGATTGCGATGATCACAGCAGGCCTAATGTCTCTGGCATTCATGGGCTTTACTGGGTTGGTGAAATAAACATGAGTACCATTTTAATTGCGATCATTGCGCTAGCCGTTTTAGCCGCTGTTTTTGGCGCTATTTTGGGCTTTGCTTCTATCCGTTTTAAAGTTGAAGCTGATCCTATCGTCGATCAAATCGACACCATTTTACCGCAAACTCAATGTGGCCAGTGTGGCTACCCTGGCTGTCGCCCATACGCAGAGGCGATCGCTAACGGAGACAAGATCAACAAATGTCCTCCGGGCGGCCAAGCAACCATTGAGAAGCTAGCAGATTTAATGGGCGTAGAAGTTGAAGACTCCGCTCATGACTTAGATAACAAAGTAAAAACCGTTGCCTTCATTCACGAAGATATGTGTATCGGCTGTACCAAGTGTATTCAAGCCTGCCCTGTTGACGCCATTGTTGGTGGCACCAAGGCACTGCACACAGTAATTAAAGATGAATGTACAGGTTGTGATCTATGTGTCGCACCGTGCCCTACTGACTGTATTGAAATGATTCCAGTGGCAACAACGACTGAAAATTGGAAATGGCAGATGAACATCATCCCTTTTACTGATATCACTAACCAAGCGACTGATGCGACTGCGTCAGAGCCTAAAGCATAGGGTTAGTATGATCTCTTTAATTGAACAAATTCGCACGGGCTCTATTTGGAACTTCCCTGGTGGCGTGCACCCTGCTGAAAACAAGAAACAGTCGAATACTACTGATATCGTCCATGCAAGGCTTCCAGAAGAAATCGTTCTTCCTGTGAAACAGCACATCGGTAAGCCGGGGAACCTATTGGTTGCTGCTGGCGACACTGTGTTAAAAGGTCAGCAACTTACGGCCTTAGACACAGGTTTTACTTTGCCAGTACACGCACCAACATCGGGTGTGATTACCGCTATCGAACCGCGAACTACCGCTCACCCTTCAGGCTTGAGCGAAATATGCGTGGTTATTAAACCTGATGGCCTAGACACTTGGATTGAAAAAAATCCAGTTGAAGATTTTTCGACAAAGACTTCTGACGAACTGCTTGATGTGATTCGCCAAGCTGGTATTTCAGGCATGGGCGGCGCAGGTTTCCCTACGGCTAAGAAGCTTCAATCAGGCTTAGGTCGTACCGACATTTTGATCGTCAACGCTGCGGAATGTGAACCTTACATCACCTCTGATGACAAGTTGCTTCAAGAACATGCCGACGAAGTATTAAACGGCATCGAAGTGGTTGAACACATTCTTCAACCAAAGCTGACGGTTATCGGCATTGAAGACAACAAACCAGATGCGATAAAAGCACTTGAGATTGCAGCGAAAGACAAAGATATCGTCATTCGCGTTATCCCAACCAAATACCCTTCTGGTGGTGAGAAGCAACTTATCAAGATCCTCACCAACAAAGAGGTTCCAGCTGGCGGCATTCCTGCAGACATTGGTGTTTTGGTTCAGAACGTCGGCTCTCTTTACTCGATTAAGCGAGCGGTAATTGACGGCGAACCTGTGGTTAACCGCGTTGTGACATTAACCGGTAAAACCTTTAAGCAACCTCGTAACGTTTGGGCGCTATTAGGCACACCAGTACATGAGTTACTTGAAGAGTTTGGCTACAAAGCAGATAAAAAACTGCCGCGTTTAATTTTGGGCGGCCCGATGATGGGCTTTACCTTGCCGCATGCCAATGTGCCAATCACTAAAACGTCGAACTGTATTTTAGCGCCAACGCGTCGTGAGATCTCACCAAGCACTTACGAGATGGAATGTATCCGTTGCAGCGCATGTGCTGAAGCTTGCCCTGCGTCTCTACTTCCTCAACAACTGCAATGGCATGCCAAAGCTAACGAGTTGGATAAGTGTGAAGAGCTGAATATTAAAGACTGTATTGAATGCGGTGCTTGTGCGTTTGTCTGCCCAAGTGAAATCCCTCTTGTTCAGTACTATCGCCAAGCGAAAGCAGAAATCAAAACTCGAAAAGATGAAGCCGCTGCTGCAGAACGCGCCAAGATTCGTTTTGAAGAGAAGAACGCTCGTATGGAGCGTGATAAAGCCGAACGTGAAAACCGCTTTAAAAAAGCCGCAGATAACCGCCGTAAAGATATGAAAACATCCGGCGGTGATGATGCTATTGCTGCTGCGATTGCTCGTGTTAAAGCACAAAAATCCGCTGCGGATCAGGCTCCGAATGAAGAACCAGCAGTGAAACCTGCGGTTGCTGCCGCTATTGCGAAGGCAAAAGCGAAACAAGCTGCAGCTCAAAAAGCGGAAGGCGCTGAACCAGACAACTCTGAAATGTCTAAACTGCGTGAAGAGCGCAAGCGTCAAGCGAGAGAGCGCAAGGCACAACAAGCAGCAGCCGATACTCCTGCAGAAAGCTCAGGCGATACGAAGAAAGACGCCGTTGCTGCTGCGATTGCTCGCGCTAAAGCGAAGAAAGCACAGCAAGCGGAATCTGCTTCGGATGCTCCTGTTGAAAGCTCTGGCGATGCTAAGAAAGATGCTGTCGCTGCGGCCATTGCTCGTGCTAAAGCCAAGAAAGCTCAACAAGCTGAATCTGCTGCTGAAGCTCCTGCTGAAAAATCCGGCGATGCCAAGAAAGATGCTGTTACTGCCGCTATCGCTCGTGCTAAAGCCAAAAAAGCCCAGCAAGCGAAGCAAGAAGAAACATCTGAACCAGTGGTTGAAGTTGAAACCGAGACTCAATCGGAGCAAGTCGACCCTAAGAAAGCTGCTGTTGCTGCGGCCATCGCTCGCGCTAAGGCTAAGAAAGCACAGCAAGCGACACAAGAAACAACCGAAGCTCCTGAACCTGCAGTTGAAACTGAAGCTGGAAGTTCTGGCGATGCTAAGAAAGACGCCGTTGCTGCCGCTATAGCCCGTGCTAAAGCAAAAAAAGCACAGCAAGCTAAGCAAGCAGAAACATCTGAACCAGTAGTTGAAGTAGAAACTGATACTCAATCTGAACAGGTCGATCCGAAGAAAGCTGCTGTTGCTGCAGCTATCGCTCGTGCTAAAGCGAAAAAAGCCCAGCAAGAGCTAGATAAAAAGAACAATGAGGAGAAAGAGTAGTGGCCTTCTTTATCGCCAGCTCACCGCACGCGCATAGCCGTAGAAGCACCCCAGATCTAATGAAATGGGTGGCTATTTGTGCATTGCCAGGTCTACTAGCTCAAACCTACTTCTTTGGATGGGGTACCCTCATCCAGTTAGTATTTGCTATTGCACTTGCTGTTACCTTTGAAGCAGCCGTCATGCTATTGAGAAAACGCCCGCCAGTAATGGCACTGCGTGATTACAGTGCTGTTGTAACCGCTTGGCTACTGAGTGTCGCGATTCCCCCACACTCTCCGTGGTGGATCCTCGTCATTGGTATGTTCTTCGCTATTATTATCGCGAAACACTTATACGGCGGCCTAGGGCAGAACCCATTTAACCCTGCGATGGTCGCTTACGTTGTTTTGCTGATTTCATTCCCAGTTCAAATGACCAGTTGGAATGCTCCCGCGAGCCTGACAGCAGAAGCAACAAGCTTTATTGACTCATTCTTGATGATCTTTACTGGCTTCAATAACGAAGGTTTGTCTCTGCAACAAGCACGCCTTGGCATTGATGGCACCACAATGGCGACGCCGCTTGATGCATTCAAAACGGCATTAACGGCAGGCAATACTGCCTCAGAAGCACTATCTCAACCTCAATTTAGTTGGTTAGCTGGCGTAGGCTGGGAGTGGGTAAACCTTGCTTACCTAATCGGCGGTTTAGTGCTGATTAAGCAACGTGTTATTCAATGGTATATCCCTGTGGCTTTCATCGGCAGTCTTACTCTGTTTAGCTTAGTGTTCTTAGTGCTCACTCCTGGTGAAACCGCTTCTCCAACCATTCACCTTCTGTCTGGCGCGACTATGCTTGGTGCATTCTTTATTGCAACCGACCCAGTTTCAGCATCCACGACAGTCAAAGGTCGCTTAGTGTTTGGCGCTCTGATCGGCGGTTTAGTCTTTATCATCCGCAGTTGGGGTGGTTTCCCTGATGGCGTGGCGTTTGCTGTATTGTTAGCCAACATGTGTGTTCCACTGATTGACTACTACACCAAACCTCGCACATACGGTCACTAAGGGAGCGGATACCATGCTAAATGCAATTAAGAAAAACGGCCTTGTACTCGCGATTTTTGCGTGTGCTTCGACGGGTTTGGTCGCGGTAACTCACTACCTGACCAAAGATCAGATCAAACAACAAGAACAGGCTCAGTTACTGTCTGTTCTTAACCAAGTGATCCCACACGATCAGCACGACAACGAGCTGTTTTCGTCTTGTACTTTGGTTCAAGCAGAAGAGCTTGGTACTGAGCAAGCGATGCCGGCTTACATTGCTAAGCTTAATGGTGAGCCAAGCGCGATTGCGATCGAAGCGATTGCACCAGACGGCTACAATGGCGCGATTAAAGTCATTGTTGGAATGAAAACTGACGGTACTATTTTAGGTACTCGCGTGCTTTCTCACCAAGAGACTCCGGGCTTGGGTGATAAGATTGATCTGCGTGTGAGTGATTGGATTCTTTCGTTTGCAGGTAAGCAAGTGACGGATTCTAATCTAGACCGTTGGAAGGTTCGTAAAGACGGTGGTGATTTTGACCAGTTTACTGGCGCTACTATCACGCCAAGAGCAGTCGTGAAGTCAGTCAAACAAGCGGTCCAGTACGTTAACCAAAACAACCAAGCATTGCTTGCTCAACCTCTAAATTGTGGTGGTGAATAATGAGTGACCATAAAACATTGATCAAAAATGGCATGTGGGCCAATAACCCTGCCCTAGTGCAACTTCTTGGGTTATGTCCGCTGCTAGCTGTATCGTCAACAGTCACTAACGCACTTGGGCTAGGCATTGCTACCTTGCTTGTACTGGTCGGCTCAAACGTTTCTGTTTCTTTGGTTCGTAATCATGTGCCAAAAGAAGTACGTATCCCAGTATTCGTAATGATCATTGCCTCGCTAGTAACCTGTGTTCAATTGCTGATGAACGCTTACGCCTATGGGCTTTACCTCTCTTTGGGTATCTTCATCCCGCTGATCGTAACCAACTGCATCATCATTGGTCGTGCGGAAGCCTTCGCTTCAAAAAATGAAGTGCTACCAGCGGCTCAAGATGGTTTCTGGATGGGTCTAGGCATGACATCAGTATTGGTCGTGTTAGGTGCGATGCGTGAGATTATTGGTAACGGGACCCTATTTGATGGCGCAGACCTGCTGCTTGGTGACTGGGCTTCGGTGTTACGAATCCAGATATTCCAATTTGATAACAGCTTCTTGTTAGCCCTGCTTCCACCGGGTGCCTTCATTGGTGTTGGTTTCTTAATTGCTTTGAAAAATATCATCGATAACCAAGCAAAATCTAGACAACCAAAACAAGAAAAACCAGTCATTGAACGCGCTCGCGTTACCAATGCCTAATAAGTTAAATTAGCTTAAACCTCGCTGAGTTAGCTCAACCACTCAGAGGGGGAAATCAGATCTAAACAGTACATATAATAATGACGCTCATAAGAGCGCGTAACCGATGATAAAGCAGAAGCAATCCAAGCTTCATGCCCTAACTATTTGAAAGTAATGTCGCTATGAACAATGTAAAACGAGTAGAAATACTTGAGCGTTTAAGAGAAAACAATCCAAAGCCAGAGACTGAGCTTAACTGGAACAGCCCATTCGAGCTGCTGATTGCCGTTCTATTGTCTGCACAAGCAACCGATGTCAGCGTGAACAAGGCGACGGATAAGCTGTACCCTTTAGCCAACACTCCGCAAGCAATTTTCGACCTAGGTGTTGATGGCTTAAAAGAGTATATCAAGACCATCGGCCTATTTAACTCAAAAGCAGAAAACACCATCAAAACGTGTCGTATGCTGCTTGACCTACATAATGGTGAAGTACCGGAAGATCGCGCTGCATTAGAAGCCCTTCCAGGTGTCGGTCGTAAAACAGCAAACGTAGTGTTAAATACCGCATTCGGTTGGCCAACCATTGCCGTTGATACTCACATCTATCGTGTATCAAACCGCACTAAGCTAGCGATGGGTAAAACCGTCGACGATGTCGAAGCAAAACTACTTAAAGTTATCCCAAAAGAATTCAAACTGGATGTCCACCATTGGCTCATTCTTCATGGACGTTACACCTGTGTCGCACGTAAACCACGCTGTGGCAGCTGTATCATTGAAGACCTCTGTGAATACTCTCCACCAAAAGACAATGTAAAGAAAAAGGTAAAGTAAATACACCTAATTCCTTGAAGGCTCTCTAAAGAGCCTTTTTTTTTGCTTTACAAAATTATTACGTCTTACTATGTTGGAATTATGTATTACTGATTTGTGATTTTGTAATGAATAAATTGGGTAAGAACGTAGCTGTACAAATTTATAAAGACACTGATGGATACAACTTTCCTCTCATTGTTAGGTCAGGCGTATTTCCTGCGTGCTTGTACCTCAATGCTTACCTTAACGGAAATCACAGTTCTCCACTCTCTACGGGAACAAGGAGAAACAATTCCCAAGCACCCTCTTTTTATACCCTGAAAAGTTATGCGTACGAGCTGAAATTTTTATACTGTTACTTTATCGGTCAAGATGTTGATCTTGTTGAGCGTGTAAGCTCTGGTGAATTTCTTTCACGGCTAGAAGTTGATGATTTTGTTAAAGCGTGCAAACTCTACACAGACAGGGAAACTATTGATAGATTCGACATCGTCTCAATCACAGACAAACGAGTTCAAGACGCTATCCATGCAACTTTAAACAGTCAACCACAAGTCTCTGCACACACGTTGCGTCAGCGTTTAACTCGACTCCGAGCTTATATCGAATACCTATACATTTGCCACCACTATGATCAAGAGCCAACCAAAACTCAGGCAAACATAGACAACAAATTCAATCGATTTAAGTTATACATCAATACGTTTATTAGCAGTACTCGAAGAAATAACACCATCGTTAAAGATGCCTTTGAAGCAGCCGTACCTTCAGATAAGTTCTTTCGTTTGCTTGAAATAGTCAAAGAAAGCTCACCTGATAACCCCTTTAGATCCAGTAAGTTAAGAAATCAAATTATCATGCAAATCCTAATTAACACTGGGGTTCGTGTCGGGGCTGTATTAAAGCTTAAAATCAATGATTTAGTTGATGATTGGGGTAATCCTCGTTTCCTATTAACAAGAACACCCAATGACCCCACAGACCCAAGACTGGAGCGGCCATCTAATAAAACCAAAGCAGTCTCGGTTTCTATTTCTTCAGAGTTAATGAAACTCATCAAACTCTACATCAAGACTACAAGAACCAACTATCCAATCTCATATGAACATGATTTTATCTTTATCTCAGAGAAAGGGAGGACATCAGGTCTCCCATTAACCTACAAATCCATCCACAAAATAGTGGATAAGTTTGGTGAGTCACTCGCTATCAAACTCCACCCTCACAAACTTCGCCATAAGTGGAACGAAGTCTTTGAAGAAAGAGCCAGAGAACACGGGCTAGAACCAGAAAAAATTGAAGATTTGCGCAAGTACGCAATGGGCTGGGTTGAGGACTCTAGGATGGCTTCTATCTACAACGAATATCAATTAGCGACCACGGTAGCTGATATCTCATCGAAAACCCAATCTAAAGCAGTCCCAAACTTTGGAGATGACAATGAGTCATAATCATATCGAAACGTTAAAAAAAGAGTACGAAGGACAACGCATATACGACGCAAGAGAAGATGGTTACTCTTTTGATTTTCTCTCAGATAGTTGGGTTCTTGGGTACAAAAGCTATTTATCACTTAGTTGGTTCGCTAATCTAAACATTAATCTCGAAACCGATTTGGATTTAAGGTTAGCCATTGCACATGCGGCAAAGCATTACGCTTACCGCACACTAAGCGGCCATGTTAGCATCCTAAAAACCATTGCAGTATATCTCTCGATTCACAATTTTCAGGCATGGTGGCTCACACTAGATTCTTATAAGAAAAACGTGAAAGATTGTCTATCCGCTTTTTGCAACCCAAGAAATGGCTATACCTGTGCCACACTACAACCTCTATATGATTCAATTAAAGGAGAGGTACTGAAACCGCAGATAGCAAAAAAAGGTATTCTTGACTCTAAAGCTGGCGCTTACAGTGAAGTTGAACATGATAATATTCTTGAATCCTTAAGAGTGGAAACACTACGAGCATTTGAAAGTGAAATGGTTCCGCAAAAGAAACTTACAGCACTACGAAACATCGTAGCTAGCCAGTTACTGGTCGCCCTTATAAGGCGTCCCACTCAACTTGTACAAATAAAGTGGTGTGACATATTACCTGTAGGACAGGTATTTGAATCCCATAAACACACTGATCTTAATTGGAAACCCATCACCCAGCACTTATTCTCTGACGTGGAACAATTACACGTCCGTACATTCAAAGGTAAAGACGGACAATTTCGAAGTAATGTGGAGTCCCGTTCGCACCGCCTAGAAGCAAACTTCTCTGAGTTTCTATTACGGTATTACCGAACCTATGAAGACTACCTTCTATCTTCACTCTCAACTCAACACATCTCATTAAATCATGATGAAGCAAAAGAAATTATGAGACGGTTACCTGTGCTGCCTGACCAAAGCTTGTTTAGTTCTAGCTTTGCATCTAAAGCAGAGTTGTTCAGTTCCATTAGTGATATTTCAAAGCCCTTCCATATGCAACCGGACTCGTTAACGAAAAATACACGTTACTTGTTCGCAAATAAGCTCATGCCAACCAGCGATAGACATCCAAATGATTCTTTACTGTTAACCAACAATCGTTGGCGACACACCATACTTACTCAGGGAGCAAGGCATGGATTAAGCCCAGCTCACCTCGCTGCTATTACAGGTGTCACAATTCAGGCTATTGAACCCTACCTTGATTTAAAAACCTCAGAGCGAGTGAGAGTTGATGAAGCGTATGCTGGGAACCATATCATCAAACGATTCGATAGTTTATCGGTACAAGACATACAAAAACACGATGACTTCACTGTGAAAAGTATGTTTGATGAAGAGATTGGATATAAACTCAACCCCGAAAACTGCTCAAGTTGCCAGTCAAAA
This sequence comes from Vibrio sp. 10N.222.55.A1, assembly GCF_041473835.1. NCBI lineage: Bacteria > Pseudomonadati > Pseudomonadota > Gammaproteobacteria > Vibrionales > Vibrionaceae > Vibrio > Vibrio sp. 10N.222.55.A1. Next base: position 21,902 of record NZ_JBFRSX010000024.1, read on the forward strand.
GGAGGAGTGCCTATGGCGTGTTATCCATGCGATAACTTCAGACCTTTGGAAACGGCAAACCACCAACAGTATCTTGATAAAGCGGAAAGAAAGCTATTCGTCAATAGTAAGTCAGCACATCCAGCAACAGTAAAACGGCTGAAGAAAATCATTCTGTATATCAAGGCTACAATAACTATCTGTGAAGAGAGAAAGACAGTTTAGGTTGGTGATAAAAAATGAGTACCATCAACCGTTACATCAACAATCAATATGCCTATATTGCTGAAAAGAAAAAGCAGCCACTACTAGGCTTTACTACACCATCAGGAACAAAAGCGAGTTGGGAGGATATTGCTTTAACCTTTACTGATGAAAACAATATTTCTATCAATTTCTTGTTTAATAATGATAGCCAACCTAATGCTAGATTTAAGTCAACTTTCTCTGACAAAGACAGGCTGGGTTCAGATACACACCATCTACTGTTTGCCTTTGCTCTCGATGTCGTGGGAGAAAATGTTTCTATTAAAAGAAAGGCAAAGAAAGTCACAGCGGCAAAGAAATTTCTCATTGCTCTCAATGAGAATGTCGCTTCCGCCAGTATGGATAAAATTCAAAAGACCATTGATAGTATGAGGTATATTGATGGTCTCACCACATTCTTTGAATGGCTAAAACTTCACAAGATGCTCCCTGCCAGCGTATCTCCGAACTTAATGAGGAGTGACAACGCTACAAGACATAAAAGCGGTGACGATGCTATCGAGGCCGAGAACAGTAAACTGCCTGATGAAAAAGCCTTATTAGCACTAGGGGCTATTTTCTATGACATAATCCCTAAGTATCCAGATAACAATAATAATGTCCCTCCCGATTCTTGGGTTGCTCTTACTCACCCTACATTGAGTCAATTAGACAGCTATGTTTGTACAATGTCGGCTCTTGCGATGTCATCTCCTAATAGAATAGCAGCAGAGCAAGTGTTACTAACTAAGCAGCGGATACATACTCATACGCAAATTGTTGATTGCAAAGAAGCCACCGTTCATTACCTTAACTGGCGTGGTTCAAAAGGCTATAAAGATTACCAGAATCATATCAACGCTGAAATGGCAGAGAGTCTAGATCGAGCATTACACTACACCGCCCTTGCGACAGAACCAGCGAGGGTGTTAGCTAGGTTTTTCCAAAATCCATATCTGAGTTTAAAAAAGTTGTTGGATGACTTTAAGCCAAGCCCCAAGACCCTAGATGCACTCAAACCCCTGATGAATAAACCTACTAACCTTATTCACCTTGGCTTTTTATTGGGCTTTTACGATGACAAAGATGGCTACGTCCGTGTGACGGCAGATACAAAAGGAGCGATTGATGCTACAAAAAATAAAGGCTTCCCAACATTTATCAAGCACATCTCCAAGCTATTGCCACTCGATAAGCTAGAGATCAAATCTCGTTGCCCTTTTGCCTCATCGCTTGTTGGCGCTCGTGTAGGATCAAAAAAGCAAATTGATAAGTATTTCAACAGCCAAGCCGTAATGACAGTCGAGGAATTTCAAAACCATTACATTAAAATCAATCAACGAGCGCTATCGGGGCTTAATAGGGCAAAGTCCAAGCATGTAGATTATGAACAAGCTTTGTTTACCTATACTGAAAAGCAGTTAAGTTCTCAACAAGCCTCTCACTTCCTATTAGTACCCATCGAATCCTTATGTACTTATTTTGAGAGAAATATCAAAAAAGGTAATAAAGATTATACAGTTATCTTTGAGCGACATGGTTTTTCAGCTGAATTTGCCATCAAACCTCATCAGTTTAGACATTGGCAGAACAACTATCTTGCCAATAAAGGCTTGCCACATATACTTATAACCATGCTATCAGGTCGCAAGACACCAGAGCAAACTCTCACTTATATTCATACCACTAATGCTCAAAATGCTTCTATAGTCGGTGATATTCTATATGAAAAAGAAAACGAAGAAGAAGTACAAAGCAAGCTTAGCAAGCGCCTTCAAAGCAAAGCTCAATATGATGATGCTACCAGTAATCTAAGCCCTACATTTGTTAGCGAAGTAGGATTCTGCGCCCAAGATTTAACAATATCTCCTTGCACCTATATGACAGAATTTGAAACGCAATGCACACTCTGCTCTTCTTCATGCCATATTGCTCATGATGAATACGCTATTGAACTGCTACAAAAAGATTTAGCAGTTCAGAAGCACAATCTCAAGCGAGTCGTGGAAGCAATCAATTTTGCAACCAGCAAAGGAATGCAACAATGGTATGAAATGCACTATCAGAATACATGCATGCTTAAAATCCTGATTGAAGTGCTATCCGATAACTCCATCAAAGAGGGGTCGATCGTCCGATTACTTACTCGATCAAACACTGTGCGAATTACAGACTTGGAAACCAAAACAGTCGCAGAGCGCACGCTTTCATTACCTGATGCTAAAAAAGCGCTTCAGAATGCTCTTACTGCGACAAAAGCACTTAGTAAGGACATCTCTAAAGACAACCTATTAGACTTTTTGGGATCAGTATAAGGAGAAGTACATGGCTACTAAATCATTAGATACTGAACAGCAGATCTCCATTCAAGCGCTAATTAGAGGCTGGGAGGGAAAGCTCACTTGGGATTTACTAGTCACGAGGATTGAGTCGAGCCTAGCAATCACAACCACTCGACAAACACTTGATAAATACCTCAACATAAAGAATGAATACAAGGATCGAAAACGGCTACTAAGAGGGCAACCCGTCTCCGTTAACAATTCTGCTCTTCTTACGTATTTGCAAAAGGATATCGAATTAGCTGAAAAAATCATCCAGCTAGAAGCAGAGTTGAAAGTAGCAAAAGATGAAATAGGTTATCTGCAAGCTTTTGTTCAAAAAATTGTCAACATTGGTCAAATAGACCCAAATGTAATGGCTATTTTTCAAAGAGCGATGCGAAGCATTGAGGAAAATCAGTAGATACCTAAAGAATCCTATATGCCTCAGTCATAAGATATGATTAGTCAGGACTCAATCTGACAGATTGCCTATCACGCCTTTGCCCCAAAATAAGCTAGACCAAATACTCTACAAGATCTGTGTCGTTCATTTGTATCCGCCCCATGAACC
>NZ_JBFRSX010000025.1:0-112321 GCF_041473835.1 Vibrio sp. 10N.222.55.A1
AAGCCGCGATGAACCTTAATTTATAGTTACACAGTGACACAAAAATAAATTTGCAAATATTTGTTTCTAAATGATTTTTTGATAAACCATGCAAATAAAACGTTGTCGATTAAGATTGTTTTGTGATGCTATATTTTATTCTGATTTGGAGGGAGGTGTTCGCAATCACCGACATACGCGGATCTTTTCAATATTTTCTGAACCAGATGAAGTGATGCCTGTCGTAAGTAGGGATACAAGCTAGAAGAAGCAACTAGGATGAAGATAATATATGATTATAGAGAGGTACTAGCAAGTGCTTTTTGTGGGTATTAAAAAGCGTACACACTGTTCTACATAGTATGTACGCTTTCTATTCATGAAGGCTTAGCGAATCAATGAACTAATCGCTAGGTATTTATGATTTTTCTCGCTAATTCTTTGTGACACCCTTCATGGCGCTCTCTCTGGGTTTTTCGCGTTACACTAGCCTTCATTTCGACTAGATAGGTGCTTAGCAAAAACTTTGAGGCTATCACCTTCTTCTATACCTGCCGAGTTATTAAATCTCAAGTCATAAGAGCCAGCACGATCAAGATAATACATACTGGTTGAATCAACTGCTGTTGTAAATTGACTACGGGCTTTGAAATGACCATCTTTGTTTGGGTAACCGAAGCTCAATTCACCGATTTCCATAGCGCTTTTACTAGTAGGGTATTTGATCAGAAAAATACCTTCAGCAGGTTCACCGTCTTGCGTAACGGGAATTTCTAAACGACCTTTATCATTGACATTTATTTCTACCAGCTTTTCATCAGTAGACTTCGCTAGGTTTTGGAAAATTTTGTATGCATTTTCAGCATTAAAAGATGATAGAGGTGCTACAGCATAAAGATCTAACTCTTTGGCGACCTCGTCGAACACCCTGTTATGAGAACTATTATACTTGTTAGCGTCAGGAGCTATAATTCCACTATGCGTGCTATAGCCACCAACAGTTTTATGATTTAAAGATCGGCGAGCGTCCTCAAACGCTCTCCTTGCATCACGCTCAGTACCAAATTGGTTATCCGCTAGTATGGTCACTTTCTTAAGTTTTTCATCTGCTTTCTTATGACGAACGTTAAGAATTGCGTGTTCTTCAGCTAATTTATTCATCTCAGAAAATAAAGGTATCAGAGACGCATTGTAGGTATCTAGCTGTTCACTCGTTAGTTTCTGTTCATCACGTGATCTCAGACCATTGCCGTCATTAGCAAATCCGATAGTATAGCAAACCCTGTACTCTGCATTGTATCGATTATGACTGCTGCAATTTTCTGCATTTGTATCTAAATATGCGCTTGAATAAGCCTGAAAATTAGTATTTGAAAGAGGAATTGTAAGTTCATTTTTAATAAAGAACTTACGGGCGACTTCCAAACCTTTTTCACGGTAAGCTACTAGCTCATTACTTTTTGCTTTTACCTGCTTTCCTAAATTATCGTACTCTTTCTTACTTTCGCTAAGATAAGCGTTGCGCTCAGCCAGATTTTTTTCACTCGCATCAATTTTTGCAAAATACTCAGGATATTTATGGCGGTATGCTTTCTCCACATTGCCGTCCGAGTATTTGCCTGCGTAATGCTTGTAGATTTTTTCAGCTTGCTCTTCTGCAAGATCCAAATCAGTATCAAACTTAACTTTAAGCTCATCTGATACTGGAAGTAGAGTTAATTTTTCCCTTATTACTTTCAACTCTTCTAGCTTATAGTCTGAAGCCTCACCATGAAGCCTCTGCATCGTACCCTCTAAGTCAGCAGCAAGACCAATTGCTTTAAATTGCTTTTCGATTTCTGGAGAGTAAAGAGTTCCAGCCGTATCGGCTAGGTGATATACCTTTACCTGTGAGAAGTCGACATCTTTTTGGGGTTGTGATAGCTGTACATTGTAGTCATCGCCACAACCATACATAGCAATAGAACCTAGTGCTAAGAAGATCACCTTTTTCATTTATTTCCCTTTGAATATATGTAACGAACACCTAATGACTTGATATTACTAATTAAGATGCCGAAAACGCTGAAGTTCGTGAATATTAAATTAGGTTTATATTGCGGTTCAATTCGAATGATGTAACAGATTATTTCAAAAGAATAAATTGGCTTGAGGTAGCTAAACTAACAAAATTGAAAACACGGCGCGAGTTCAACTCACAAGCAGAGCTGAACTGACATCCTTATTTAAGAAAATAAGCTTCCTTCTTGATACTGGCTTCATATGGTACTAAGATGAGGTACTAAAGGGTTATTCTCAAAATTCACAAACACCCTAACCTATTGAAGTCACTGTTTTTTTAAGGCAGTTGAAGGCGACTCCCGCCAGCTCCACCAAACGTTTGGAAACAGCGTTATTTCAATGGGTTAACGCCTTTTGGGAATGCGCTGTTTTTGTATTAGTGCCTCACAAAAATGCCACAGGTTATTTTAACTAATAGTCTTCATCCACTCCTTCGCTACATCAATTTGCTCTAACAATGGTTGCATCAACCAATCAATACTCGAAAAATAAGTAGTTCGAACAAGACCTGATTGAAAAAGTGCGGTAATAACTAGTATCACCGTAAGTCTCCTCATCCAAACAGCATTACTCTCAGCTCTGTCTTCTCGTGCTTTTTCTTCCTTTAGATGCTCTAACGTTACTAGTAACTTGCCTTTAGCAATAAAATTAAAGCTATCTTTAGCCCTCAACTCCCCAGACTCTACAAGCGATTCAAGTATACGTTGGATTCTATCGACCCTGACCTTACGCTTACTGTTAAAGATAGACATGTATCCGTACAACTCATCACTAACTGCTCGAGCTGATAGTTCTTTATGTGGGTTGTCTTCTGTCATTCTATCAAGCGTTTCAAGTACCTTGATTCTATTCGGTCTTTTCAGCGGTTTCTTACTATGGAAAAACTTAGGGACACGGTACTTAGCTAGTGCATAGAATGATGCTAACTTGTAATACCTAGTACATTCATACCATAAGAACTCTCGCTTCGTGTAATAAGTATGGTCAACCAAACCATGGTAATGCTTAATCTCAAACACAAGAGAACTCAGTTCATCCAGACTAAACTCAACTGGTACGTTGTACTCTTGGTCTTCCTCACTCCACGCTAATACATGTAAGGAATTATCATCAACACTATCCCCAATGTAATTAACTTCCCCTTGCTTTATACGAACAGAGTAACAGTCTACCTCTGCTCCCTCACTGCCGCTTCTCGGTACTAGCCTAAGTTTTGGTACTTCAAGCACGCTCTTGAGCTTTGTGATAAACAACTTGTCCAGCATTGAACTATCCCTAGTCTTTGATACTCAAGGCATTATACCATCATTGCCCATCAAGTAATCTATACAGCGTAGCCCTACCTATCCCTAATTCTTTAGCTGCCTGAGCTTTAGGTACACCGTTATCCAATAGCTTCTGCACATCCTCTTTCGTCACCTGTGCTTTCGGTCTACCTATGTGTTTACCAGCTGCCTTCGCTACTGCTATCCCCTCAGCCTGACGCTCTTTAATCAATTCCCTTTCCATCTGTGCCACTGCTGCCAGTATCCCTAGTACACCTTTCTGCGCTGCACTCATTACACCATCGAATCTCATTCCTTCCTTGTGGAACTGTACCGATACACCTTTCTGGTTCATCTGCTCCACCAGCCCTACAGCATCACCTGCACCGCTACGACAGATACGGTCTAGGCTGTGAACATGCAGCACATCACCATCCCTGACATAATCCAAGCACGCCTGTAGCTGTGGTCTGTCTACTGTCTTAGCTGATACCTTTTCCTCGAACACCTTATCCAGTTTCACATCTGCTAACTGTCTGCTGGTGGACTGCTCTGCTGTACTAACTCGAATGTAACCTACGTTCGCCATGCTTACTCCTAGTGTCTCAAAACCTCTTAATACTTACAGGATTACATGTATCAAAACTCTAAGTCAATGCTTTTGAGACAACCTTAGATACAGTCTCATAAGGTATAGTTTTTTATATATCCAGAGTCGCTCTATGAAACTTACCGCACTGCTTAAAAAGCACCTGAGCTAGGACTTTTTACCTCTAAATAAAACCAGGCAATAACAAGTTAAAAATAAAAACCATCATGCCACGCAAAAACAAGAACATAACACCACCAAACAAGCCAAAAACCAACTTAAAATTGACATTATATGCTTAATTAGTGATATTTTATGCCAATCTTAATTATAGCTAAAAACTGACAATGAGCACGACAACCACAACATCGGATACCATCCAAAATAAGACATGGAAAATGCCAGATACTCTGGTGCTAATTTTCTTTATCGCGTTGCTTGCGACTGCAATGACATATGTCATACCTGCAGGCATGTTTGAAACACAAGACATCAGCTATGTTTCTGATGGTGCAGAGAAAACTCGTACCGTTCTAGATCCAGCTTCATTTGCCTATCACACCGACCCCCAAGGCAACCCGATTTACAATACTGTCGGACTATTCGCCAGCGGTGGTGATATCGGCTTAATGAACTTCGTATTTGAAGGTTTAGTGTCTGGATCTAAGTGGGGTTCAGCAATCGGCGTTATCATGTTTATGCTTGTGATTGGCGGTGCTTTCGGCATTGTGATGCGCACAGGTACTATTGATAACGGTATCTTGCGTCTCATAGACAAAACCAAGGGCAGTCAATCTCTTTTCATTCCAGTATTATTTGCACTGTTCTCGCTCGGTGGGGCTGTATTTGGTATGGGTGAAGAAGCCGTCGCCTTTGCCATTATTATCGTGCCGCTAATGGTACGTATTGGCTATGATGGTATTACTACGGTAATGGTGACGTACGTAGCGACTCAGATTGGTTTTGCTGCTTCTTGGATGAACCCATTTTCTGTTGCTGTTGCCCAAGGCATTGCTGGTGTACCTGTCTTATCTGGGGCATCGGTGCGTATCGCTCTATGGGTTTTCTTCACCGCGCTCGGCATCGCTTTTACGATGTGGTATGCGAATTCGGTAAAGAAAGACCCTTCGAAATCTTACAGTAAAGCTGGTGATGTTTACTTCAAGAAGCAACAAGGAGACTTGACTCAATCACGTTGGAATATCGGCGATACGTTGGTGATTCTCACCGTGATAGCGAGCATGACCTGGGTTATTTGGGGTGTAGTGGTTCACGCATGGTACATTCCTGAAATTGCCTCTCAGTTTTTCACTATGGGATTTGTTGCTGGCTTAATCGGTGTTATTTTCCGATTAAATGATATGACCATCAACGACATGGCCGATTCATTTAAGGAAGGCGCAAGTGTGATGCTAGCGCCCGCTATTCTTGTGGGTAGTGCTAAAGGTATCTTGCTGATTTTAGGCGGCGGCAGCGATGCAACCGAGCCAAGCGTACTGAATTCAATCTTAAGCAGTGCGGGCGGTGTGATTAGTGCATTGCCAGAAGCGATGGCTGCTTGGCTGATGTTCGCCTTCCAAGCTATTTTCAACTTCTTTGTAACGTCAGGATCAGGGCAGGCAGCTCTAACGATGCCATTAATGGCGCCACTCGCCGATTTAGCAGGTGTGACTCGTCAAGTCGCGGTTTTAGCATTCCAGCTAGGTGATGGCTTTACCAATATCATCGTCCCAACATCAGCTTCTTTGATGGCAACACTAGGTGTATGCCGCATTGACTGGGGTGATTGGGCAAAATTCTGCTGGCGCTTTATCGTGCTGCTATTCTGCTTGTCGAGCGTTATTATTGTTGCGGCTCACCTGCTGGGTTTTGCATAACAGCGTCTTTCAATATTTACGTGTATCTCAATGGGCAGTTTACTGCCCATTTTTAATCACAGCTTTCAATAACAATCATCCAACACAGACTCAGAATAGATTGTGAACCAGAGACAAAGGAAACTAGTGTGAGAATAACTACTTATACCAATGATGTTCTAAATGGACACCCTGTAATATCTCAACTCAATGTTGATGACTTACCGATGGGATGCCATCGTTTCTGGTTTGAGGCACAAACTAACGGTGTTGGTCAAAATCATCATTTACCTGTGGTCGTCTATCGCGGTGAGCAAAGTCAAAATGCTCGCAAAATAATGGTAACGGCAGGCGTTCATGGTGATGAATTAAATGGGGTTATTACCGCACAGAAGGTCATTCAAAAGCTCGTAAACGAGGAGATACACGGCACAGTCATCATTATTCCGATGATTAATGTGTCAGGTATGTTGATGCACAGCCGAGATTTTATTTCATCGGATCCGGATGCATCCCCAGCAAACCTTAACCGTATATTCCCTGGAAACCCGAACGGTGATGCCTCACAACGTTTTACACATTCAATTTGGCAGAACCTACTCAGCCATAATGCGGATCTTGCTATCGATCTGCATACCCAAACTCGCGGAGCAGAGTATCCTTTGTATGTCTTTGCCGATTATCGAATCCCCGCAGCAATCAAAATGGCTCGATTGATCAATCCTGACTGTATTTTTGATGATCCAGGTGATGATGGCGTTTTAGAAACGCAGCTCAATAAAAGTGGTACGCCCGCTATCACCGTCGAGGTTGGTTCTGGAAAGGTTTTACAACCCGACCTCATTGAGCGTTCAGTGAATGGCGTGATGAATATCCTGCACTCGGAAAATATCATCTCTACAAAGATAGATCAGCCTCACTATGCCTGCTTTGAAGGCAAAGAAACGGTGACCATTAGAGCCAATGTCGGTGGTTTCGCTCTCCCTCAAGTTAAGGTCAGTGAATCAGTACAATCAAAACAATTGATTTCAATTCAATATGATAGTTTTGGTTCTGAGAAACAACGTTATTACGCCCCTGCTGATGGCTATGTACTCAGTGTCAATCAAGATCCGATGCGTGAACCGGGCGCTTTGTTAGTCAGACTATTGAAGTAACACGTCACTTCATCAAATGGCTCTTTACTGATGGCATTTGAGTCGTTAACCCATATTGTGAAAAGGGGATAACTCGGCAGAGCTATCCCCTTATTATTACTTATAAATATTAATCACTTACTGTGATCGGTATGACTATGATTAGTATTACTGCTGAGAAAGCCCAGTACCACTGCGCCAACCATGACTGCACAAACAATGGCAAATAGACGTGTCATTTGTGCCGAGAGGGACGCAGATCCTGGGTGGCTGATGATCTGATAAGCCAAGGTCGTAAAATTAGTAAACAAGAGCTGATAAATCGTCAGATTCGCCTGCCGCCTGATAGCAAAACACGCAAGTTGCAAACCACACACCAAACTCACGCCATAAATAACCAAGATTGGAGCGCCTGACACCATCATGATCATCACAGGTAACGTAAACAGAATGCCAACGCCAGTGGTGACAAGCTTGTTTCGGCTGAATGTACGGTGGTCGTGATTCGATGGGCTTTTCAACATACTGCCAAGCGTAATCGCAATCAACATCGTTTGTGACACCGAATTTCCTACCAAAATCGCCAGCACAACCACAACCGCGGTCGCTTTAAATGCAACCATGATATAGTCACCAGTAGTGGACGCATCGGAAACGGCCGCAGTCGGAAGGACATTCACTTCATCCCCCGGGAACAACCAGAACCCCAAGTAAGTGACGATCAAAGCTATCACCAGCTTTTCAAAGAACAATAGGGGCAATCCCGCCATTGGGAGATGCATCTGCTTGTTGACCACCACCATCACGATGACCACGATAATGGTCAGTGTCGCGATGATATCTTTTGTATTCTGATGGCTACGCTGATAACTCCAGAACAGCAATAGCCAGCAATAGAGGACAAAACCGGTTGGCGAGTCGACCAATACACTACCAAAAAACACCACACCAAAGCTGATTAAGATTAATGCAACAATCACCTTTAATATTAAATTAATCGGTGGTTTGGATGGCATCAATGTCATGAACATCACAACAAATATGGGCGACAAAACAGCGAGCATCTGCCCACTTTGTTGATGGTAGAACAATAGCGAAAGCGGCAGTAACACCAATCGAATAATGGAGTTAGCTGAGCTATGAAACATAAGTCCACACGCTTAGAATTCTCATCCAAAGCTGAGCAAGCCACTCACCTGGGGTACTTTGCTCTGTCATGACAGCCACTGTGGCTTGTGAACCAAAACGAATGTTGCTTGGAACCTCACCATGATCAAACACAATATTGACTGGGTAGCGCTGCGCGGCAATAGAATTGGTGTCTGAATTTAAAAAGCCAGTCTCTTGGTCAGTGCTATTGCTGCCACCCGTTCCCCAACCAATGCTATCAACCGTGCCGTATAGCACTCGCCCCGGTAACGCATCCAATACGATCTCAACTCTTTGCCCGACTTGTATATGCTCTAGCGAGTTTTCTCTGTATAACGCAGATATCCACACCTCTCGCGGATCAACAAAGGTCAAAACAGGTGAGCCTGCGGTTGCTCGCTGGCCTACCGTCAGTTGTAGGTTACTCACCACGCCATGAGAAGGAGCCATCACTTGGGTTTTCTGTAAGTTGAGCTGAGCCTGCTCAAGGGCTGCAATCGCCGCCAACACTTGTGGATTATCACTCCCTTCTGGCCCTAACGCTTGTTTTGCCTGAACCAAAGAGGCTTCTGCGGCTTTCAATGACGCTTCAGCACGATCACGATTCTCTATGGCGTTGTCTAATTCAGAGCGGCTAACCAGCCCTTTACTGGCGAGTTCACTCACTCGACTCGCTTGCTCTCGAGAATTATCCCGAGCCGCAACCGCCTCGGTCACTTTCGCTTGTGCAACGTTAACCGCCGCTGTGCTTGCGCCAATATTTTGGCCTACTTGAGCAAGATTCGCTTCAGCGGAACGCAAACTGATCTGATAGTTTCGAGCATCAATTTCAAACAACACTTGGTTCGTTTCAACGACCTGATTATTTTCAGTTTGCACAGACGTGATATTGCCAGAAACTTCAGGAGCAATACGCACAATATAAGAGTGAACACGGGCGATCCCCGTCATTGGTGTGACGCGGTCGGCCCACAAACTGTAAAGCCACACTACTAAAATAACCGAAATAATAATTAAACTAAGCTTACGCGAAGATTTTTCTGCTTTTGACATGCTCTCTCTCTCGATCCGACAGCACGATTTACTCGCCTGCCGAATACGATGTTTTAAAAATTAAAGTGAATTCCACTTCATTGTAGTCTAGTCGATCTGTCTCTTGAGTAAAAACAAACGATTACTTGAAATATTGTCACGGCAACAATCATCAATTAACAATCAACAAAAAGCCACACATCCCATTAATGAAATGTGTGGCTGTTTAGATCTGTTCTGCTACGAACTTAGATAAGTTTAGGGGTTACTCCATATCACCTAACAAGTAATCTTCATCGCTGCTCACTACTGCGCCGTGCTTCAAGAAGTTCTTACCTAGGATCATGCTGTATTCGAAGCGAGAACGGTCTTGAAGGTTTACCCTCACCTCTTTCTCTAGGTCTCCGAGCTTAACCTTCATTTCTACCACAGGGCGAATGTTCACCTTCTCGCCTTTCTTGGCTTTGATACGCATTACATCAATCACTGGCTTGGTGAAATCTTGCTTATCGCCTTGGTTGTTTTGATAGGTAAAGCTCACCATGTCTTGGCCATCTTTCTTAAATCGTTTGATGTTGACTGCGTTCATTGAACTCACATCCGCACCAGTGTCGAGCTTGGCCGGGAACTTCATGCCGTTCACTTCAACGACTTCGATGTGCCCAACTTTAAACAGTGGTTCGGCTTTCAGAAGGTAATCAGAACGCGTATTAACGTAAACGCCCTCTTTTGCCATCTTCTTACCTAAAATAAAGTACGCTTCTTTCTCATTTGTATTGAGCACATCGATGGCAAACTCTTGCGTGCGCACTTTTCCAGACACCGCAAACTCACCACTTACAACCGGACGAGTATCATCCCCGACTTTAAGCTTCTTAATAATTGGCTTGGTCACCTTCTGCTTCTCACCATTTACATCCGTAAGATAAAATTCAACGGAAGCATCTTTGCCTTTACCTGTCATTTCAAAACTGTCGACCTTCAGCAAAGGCGTATTGACAGTGAAAGAAGCCACAGCCTTAAGCGGGAAGTCATCTAGGGTGATATCCTCTTCCGGCGAGATAATCATAGGCTCACCAGACTCAGCCACATCACTAAAGCTCTCTGAACCTTCTGATAAAATATTCTCAGCACTGGTGTCAATCATGAAGAGTTCGCTGGCGGTGTTGGTTCCAAATCTCAACTGCGATTCACTACTCGAGCGCTCACGTAGGTACACCAGAACGTCTTTAGTTGTGTTTTCATCGAGTTGAACAGGTACATAAACTAAAGGTCTCTTCTTACCGCTCACGCTTAACATACGAACCAACGGCAATGTCATCTCTTTTTGCTTACCGTCGTTGTCGAACATATCAAACGTCACTTCTTTGTTCTTTTTGTCTATGTCGATGTCTTTTGCATGCAAAATGCTGTAGCGATTCTTTAAAGAGAAGGTCGCATTCATCGCCATTCCCGAGATAGAAACCACCTCTTTACGGCCAACCACTGTTGCATTCTCTTGCTCTTGCAAGTAGTCATAACCTGCAAACACCAATGCGTTATCTGCAAGGAAGGTTTTGCCGATCAATACTGGCGCAGAGAAATGACTTCTGTCGGTCAGGTTAACGTCTGTTTTTAGCTCTTGGTCTGCAATGGTGAGCGACATTTTTACGGTAGGGCGAAGCAAAGGCGTGCTGCTGGTGCGGCTGCGTATCATGCTGACACGCTCTAAAGGCGCTTCGATTAATACCATGTCTCCCGTCCGCGGGTTTTGAACCTTAAAAGACACCACAGCCTCATATTTCGCAAAGGTACTGCCATCCCAATCATCGTAATCAACATCGGAATTGTTCAACAGGTCTTCGGTTAACGCCGCCATCAACTCTTGGTCTTTGAGATTTTGGTAATCGGGATTAGAGCTCTTCACATGAATGTCTTCAGCATGCATAGAAGTGGTTTCCGCACCGGTATCAATTTTACCAATGAAAGGAACGTCTTTTAGCCCTTGAACGCTAGATAGGTACACGTTCTCAGTGCGACCTAATACCGACTTACCATCGAGTTCGTAAGTGGGTTCTTGAGTGGTAGGTGAAGTGTCAGTAGCCAAAGTGTATTGTGAAAAAAGTAGAGTGCTTAAAAGAGTTAGAGCCAAAGGTATCTTTTTCATTAGTTGGTCCGTTGTGATCAGTTCACTAATAATACTGGCGTTTGCGCGAAGAGTTCCCCCACCAGCAATGGTTCTCACATAACGTTAACGCTATGAGTTTTTAAATGACAAACCGATGACTTTGCGCTGCATTCGCTTATCGATTATTGACTAATGGATACCCAATAACCTTTTCAATGCTCGGTGTTCTATTGAAGAAATGAATACAAAAAAGGCCAACGACGAGCGCTGACCTTAGCTATTCAAAACACACCTGAAGCGAGTTTAACTTGCTAAAACACAAACGGTTCTAGATAAACATAGCACTAAAAAGTCCCGACTGTTTTCTTTGCACAGATAGCTCGAGCTTTTTCTGCGTCCTCACCTTTATTTTTGAGATAGCACTGTCGATAAGATTTGACGTAGCGCTCAAATAACACCTCGGCTTCAGGTTGTGGTTTAGAGAGCAGTTGGTTAACGAACTTTCTTGATCCAACCTCAAAATGCTGAGTATCGATTGGGCTATTCCAATCCCCTCCCCAGATCATAAATCCGTGATGGGCAAACAGCTCCACCACATCTTCAGCCATGCCGCGGCGTTCTATTTCATCTCGAGCACGAAAACGAGTACGGTTCACATAACGAGTCGCAGATTGTGAAGGCTTTACCGTGATTCTTCCGTTGCTATCAAACTCTAAGAAAGGGTTTTGAACTGGGTTGATGTCGATTGCCACACCATAGGCATGTTTCGACCAACCTCCTCCGCCTGTAATAGGACGAGCGTTAAAGGCGCTGCTGTTGTTCGCATCCATTGAGGCGCTATCATCACCTCTGAATTCACGCATTAGGCGAGCGGAATGAAGAGGAAAATTGCGCTGTTTGAGCTCTGAAAAGATTTGTTCAACAGCAGGCGCAATAACATCAAGCACGATCATATTGCCCTGTTGCGTTTCCCCTTTGAAACTAATGAAATCGAAGTCCACTTTGGATAGTCGCTCACAACCAACGGGCGCACCACTACTCAAGACATTGTTCTTTTTCATCATGTCGCATTGCCATTGAGATATAGGAGCGACTTGGGCATAACTCACTGCACTGAGCACAGTGGCCAGACAGCCGACAATAAAACGTTTCATATCAAAAACTCAAAATAGTAAGAGTGAAAAGTAGCAGAAGTTGGAAAATAGCATATTAAGCCAAGTTGAGCGCACGCTTTGTTAGCGTGTTTTGTTCCAGTAAACAATCTCTCTAACTCGTCCGTTCTGATCCTTGTCAGCTTCTCCACCAACATCAGAAAGTTCAGGTAAGGTCGATAATTGCGGAGCGTAATAGGCAACTAACATAAGTACGAACGCATCGTAAATATCGTCTATCGCGGCGTCTTTACGTTTGGTATTTGAAATGGCCAACGACAAGCGGTCACACCATTGAGGGGATAGCTGCTGAATAATAGAAAGCCGTTCCTCTTTGCCTTCTTGCGTTCGTTTTGAAAACGTCAGCGGTTCGTCTTTCAATGCTGCAAACACCACTTCAGGATGTGATTCCCTGATAGAAAGATTGGGGTGAGTTTCAATGAGCTCATCAAGCTCGCGAATCTTGGGCACAATTCCCCAAGTCTGTTTAGAAAACTTCTTATCAAGCTGCTCCACATTGGCACTGCACGCCGCAATGTAATCGGTTTGGTAAACCGCCTCACGACACGGAACCGGAAACACCGAAGAACCACGTTTGCTGGTTAGAAAACGCCTTGCTGCTTTGTCACACAAGCGATCTGGAGTTTGTGCATCACTAAAACCAATAGGCATATCGATAAGCGCCGTTGAACCGATAAGATCACTCGCTAGCTCATCGAGGGTGTTTACCACTTTAAACGCAGGTATCTCATTGTCAGAGACAATCCAAGCGATCCAACCCGACTTGCAGCCATCAATTCCGATGTATTTCATTATGTTCTCAAATTGCAAACTTACACTAGCTTGTACTGTCGCTAACTATCGACTTTGAATCAACTTAACTCCGGTATATATGCCAACAATGATACTTAACACAGAAAAAACACCCGCCAGAGAAAGTACAGGCATCGCCACTAACAGTTGAGTATCGTTCCCTCCACCAGCCATCACAGCGCCAAGCCCCATAAGCACACCAGCAACCAAATGTTTACCCAATCGACGTATAGGGCTTAACCTCAGTGAAAACGACCCAGT
The DNA here is from genome assembly GCF_041473835.1 of Vibrio sp. 10N.222.55.A1. Classification (NCBI taxonomy): domain Bacteria; kingdom Pseudomonadati; phylum Pseudomonadota; class Gammaproteobacteria; order Vibrionales; family Vibrionaceae; genus Vibrio; species Vibrio sp. 10N.222.55.A1. The sequence goes on from NZ_JBFRSX010000025.1 coordinate 13,400, forward strand.
AAATAACGCGGCGCTAACCATTCCAACTAACAGAGAGATCATCAAGATAAAACGCTCACTACTTGGCCAATCTTCGGTTTTACCGTGCCAAAGAGAAGTCCCTATAGATTTCAGCAACCCACTTGGCGTCCAGTGTGGTTCATAAAGGAATACAAAACCCGCCGTTAAGCCAATACCCAGCATCGAAAACCACAGCTTACGATTAACCGAGTTCATAAAGTAACAGCTCACTACAATTGTGAGCGAGATACTTCCAAGGAATACGTATCTGGAAAAATCGGACAGTACCAACCTAGAACCTTTCAACTCCGAAGGTAAAACTGGAGCAAACACCAGCCATGCAACAAACCACCCTAATATCGTCGCCAACATAACCACTTCGCCGCGAGCTAATCTACTCACTGTAGACACCCCACAGCCGCTATTGATTGCCGCGCCAATACCAAATAGAAAGCCACCAAGCAGTGAGAACAAACTCGGCCAAAAAGCCGTAGACAGCTGGCGCCCCTCAATCACTGAGCCCAATCCCATGGAGACCCAAGCTAGCGATCCACTAAACACAATCGCAACGATGAACATTGGTGATCCTTTTATCGCCTCTTTTACTCCTCTCACCATACAAAGGCCTGTGGTTTGGGCTAGATATCCCAATAAGAAAATGCAGAGCAAAGCGAGAATAAACAACATACATAGCCTCCAGATTGCATTGATTTTACTGCTGTCGTTCGTTAAATATAGTAGCAACCTAGAACCCTAAGGACAGAATATGCACCACAAGCTTATTGATTGGCATAAGTCTAGACATCCTAATTACTTAGGAGACAACAAGGTTAATAAACTTTCTGCCACTGAGCTTCAGTGTTTAACGGTTCAAATTTTACAGCCTATCGAACGCTCACTGGGAGAAGTAACGGTGACCTATGGTTATACAAGCCATCCTCTTTTGAGGTGGGTATTGAAAAATAGCCCTGGAGATATGGCGCCAGATATTGACCAACATGCCTCTATGGAACTCAACTCCCGGGATAGCCGTATCTGTAAGCGAAATGGGGCTGCGTGTGATATTTATGTTGAAGGGTATGAGCAACGTATGGATGAGGTCGCTCGATTTATCTGTACACATTTAGAATTCGACCGCCTCTATTTTTATGGCAAAGATAAACCGCTGCATATTAGCGTTGGGACAGATAATTCAAAATATGCCCTTATCCGACAACGCCGAAGTGATGGGCTTCGCGTAAACACAAAAAGTGCAAAAGGCAGCGCCACACAGGCATTGTTTGATGATTTATAATCTTCAAAAACACCTAAGGAATAGGAATGAACGAAGAGCTATTTGCTGAACTTACCTCTCAAATAAAAGTTGGAAAACAACTTCCCGATGCCATTTATCTTCATAAAGACGCATTCAGCGCATTGCCTAAAGTATTAACACAGTTCATTCCTGCCGTAGCAAAAGCCGTTAACTTAGATGAAGAAGACTGGAACCTCGTTAAGCTGTTTAAAAAAGAGTTCCGTTTATCTCTTCTTCATTACCCTGATTTTTATACTGATTCCTATCCCGCATTAGAACAAAGCCTCAATGTCGACCTCTCTAAGCTAAGCCACAAAATTACAGGCTATCGCGAATCTGAAAACCCGCCGATCTTACATCGAAAAGAAACCATGGTTTTGCCAACAAGTGAATATTACGAACACTTCGTTTCACTCACACAAGAAGGCGAGAATGCAGGCCTGTACGAAAACAGCCGTTTGATTGGTTTTAAACGTTCTTGGGAAAACCTAATAGCACGCCATGGTTACGAGCTTGTCGATGGTCGATTATTCCGATGCTCCTCTGTGACAACGCAAGAAGAGGCTGGGATTGATAGGCACAGAACGGCCATCGTGCGCCATGAACTCTCTGCACCAATGAAGACTCTCGTTAAACATGGTTACTTAAAAGGCGAGCACTCAATTTTCGATTACGGCTGCGGCCGCGGAGACGATTTAAGAGAGCTCGAAGCACATGGCCTCGACGCTCTGGGTTGGGATCCGAACTTTCAACCCGACAACGACAAATCCAATTCTGATATCGTAAACATAGGGTTTGTTCTTAACGTAATAGAAGATCAAGATGAAAGACTCGATGCCCTACTAGGCGCATGGGAGCTAGCAGATAAATTTCTGGTGGTTTCTGTCATGCTGGCCAACGAAAACTACATTGCTCAGTTCAAACCTTATAAGGATGGGGTCATCACCTCTCGTAACACCTTCCAAAAATACTATGCGCAATCAGAGATCAAAGCGTACATAGAAAGAAGCCTTCAAGAAGACGCCATTACCGTCGCGCCCGGTATTTTTTATATATTCAAAGATAAACTCGAAGAGCAGCAATACCTACAGAGTAAGTACAAACGACACCACAAGTGGCAGCAACTGACCTCACCAGAACCTATCGAAGCCAAAGATAAAGCCAAGCTGCTTATCACTCAGCATCAAGACCTGTTCAACAACTTTTGGAATACCTGCTTAGAGCTAGGCCGTATTCCTGCCAACGACGAATTTGAACACTCCGACAAAATCCGAGAGCTCATCGGCTCACACAAAAAAGTGTTCAACTTGCTGCAAGAAATGTTCGATACCCAAGAGTTTGAGCAAGCGGAAAAGAGTAGAAAAGAAGACTTGTTGCTGTACTTTGCGATGGGACTGTTTGAGAAAAGAAAGCCCTACACGCAGCAGCCAGAGCCACTAAAGCGCGATATAAAAGCGCTATTTGATGACTACAAAACGGCCATTAACCTGTCAGCCGAGTTGCTGTTTGCGATTGCAGACACCGACTTAATCCAGCAGCAGTGCGAGAAAGCACATCACCAGTTACCAGCCAGCCTTCTCAATGAAGGACATTCATTGATTCTACACCGAGACTTTATTGATGATTTGCCATTGCTGTTGCGAGTCTACGTCGGCGCGGGGCTACAAATGTATGGTGAGCTAGATGAAGAGATAGATCTTATCAAAATTCATATCACATCCGGTAAGCTAACCCTGACTGCCTATGATGATTTCGATAAATCGGTTCCCTTCTTAGTAGAACGCATAAAGATAAAGATGGCAGAACAAGACATAGATTTCTTTGACTACGTTAATGAAGAGCGCAGGCCGCCACTGCTGAATAAGCACCTTTACATCCCAACCGAACATGAGAACTACAAGAAACAACAGAGCTTCGACAAGCGATTGGCGAAGCTCATGGAATTTGAATCAAGTGAAGAAACGCAAATGGTGAGAGCAGAGTTTGAAGTGCTTTTAGGTAAACACAACAAAGAAATCAAAGGGTTTACATTGATTTCCTCAACCAAATAGGAAATCAACTATAAATAAGGTCCGCATCAAAGTCATAAATTTCAACTTGTTGCTTTTGAATACCAATACCTTTTTCAATAATTGTTTCTGCTAATTGCTCACCATCAATTAGAACAATAGGAACACAACCAGGCTTGAATGAAACCTCTTGGGCTTCTTTGGTAAAGCTACTCGTCGTTATAAAAATTCCTTGCTCGTACTCACCGGTAATATCACCTCGAAACTGAGAAACATCCGGGCGGCCAACTTTGTTGTTTTCAGCGTATCGCTTACATTGAGCTGCCACTCGCATCTCTGCGATACCGATCTTCAAAGCCCCTTTGACATCTATTCCACCATCCCGACCAACAGAAGTGACATTCATGCTTTTGAAGCCATACCTATTCAAAAACAACTCACTAAACTCTTCAAACTCACTAGGGGACAGAGCTCGTAAGTAAGAAAGGATTTCAGCTTTACACTTCTCTTTTTGTTGCGCTGCCAACTCAAAAATTTGCTCAGAACAATCGTCACTTTGAATTTCTTCGGGAGAAGGTTCTTTAATTTCATAGCCTATTGAAAATTTACGGTACTCTTCCAAAAGTTCATACTTACCATTTGTATGTTTGTAGAAATACCTTTCAGCATTCATTTTTGTGAACGCTTTGTTCTTAGTATGCTTATCCATTGTCACTCGAAGAACTTCAATCGGCTTCTTTGCCCCAAAAACATATAGCTGATTACCAACAATCGTTTCATACACTTCAGACGCTGTTGCTGGCTTTTGAAGAGAGTTTAATGCCGCTATAGCAGCCTCATAAATTTTCATTTAACTCACAGATATTGTTTAATTTTTTCTACTATAGCTTCCAATGGTAACTCTTTTGTTTGATAACACCAAGACATACGGATCGCACTATCAATACGTTCTTCATCTAACCCCATAGCTGTCAAAACATGGCTAGGAGTGTAGCTTGATGAAGTACAAGCCGAGCCATTTGAAACTGCCGCAATACCTTTCAAGGCCACCATAGCAGCTTCAGAGTTCACTTCCGGGATAGAGAAATTAAGTACATGAGGAGCCGTATTTTGCCCATTAACTTTTATTCCAATCTCAGAAAAAGCACTTAAAGCTTTATCTTTCAAAGATTGGCAGTGTTGCGACCACATTTCTGAGTTTTTAAATGCTAAAGAACATGCTTCACCTAAACCAGCAATCAAAGCAACTGGCAATGTACCAGGTCTTAAGCCACGCTCCTGACCACCGCCGTACATCAACGGTTGTAATGGAACCTTTTTAAAGCCTCGGCGCCTAACAATAAGAGCCCCAATACCTTTCGGGCCATACAACTTATGACCACTTACACTCATCATATCAACACGACTATGTTTTAGAGGTTCACTGTACTTCCCAAAACCTTGTGCAGCGTCCACATGGAAATATGCAGTGTGGTTTTCTAAAACTTCACAATACCCAGAAATGTCCTGAATAGAACCTGATTCATTGTTGACATGCATAATGCTCACTAAACAAGTATCATCTCTCAAGGACTCTGCTAATGACTCTTTCGATATCAGTCCAGATTCGTCGCAATCTAAATAGGTAACATCGAACCCTTCTTTTTCAAGAACTTCAAATGGCTCTAAGACCGCCTTGTGCTCAATTTTAGTGGTTATAATGTGTTTTTGGTTTTGGCTAATTGCCCACGACTTCAGACCTAAAATAGCAATGTTATTACTTTCAGTTGCACCACTAGTGAAAATCACCTCATTCTTCCCAGCTCCAACAACATCCGCAACTTGTTGCCTCGCTAGTTCAGTAGCTTGCTTTGCCCTTACACCAAATTCATGAGTTCGACTTCCTGCATTTCCGTACTCCTCAAACATATATTTACTAACAATTTCAGCGACCTCTGGTGCTATTGGAGTTGTTGCGTTGCAGTCTAGATATGTAGTCATTGGAAAGCCTTAACAAATTGGGAGACATTGGAATCTGAGTAGCGTATAGTACACGCCATTGTTCGTACGAACAAATCACACCGTTCGTAAAAACACCAATAAATAGATAATGATATGACTGATGTAATTTCGGGAACTTCATTCCCAGCCATAAAAGGCATACAAGCAGATACTGAATTCTACACGGTGATGTGCCCCCTAAAAAGGCTTAAGCGCATATTTACATTTGATGAAAGTACACTCCCTGTAAATGAGCGTGCTCAAAGGATATTAAACCCGGAACGGATCCCTGAAATAAGCAACTATATCCTTGAGAACCGAGATAGTTATGTATTTTCAGCTTTAACTGCATGCATTGACGGTGAAACAGGCTTTGTTCCAATCGGGCCAGGTAAGCATCAACAGAAAATCGGCACATTAACTATTGATGACGATGCTGAAGTTTACATTACCGACGGTCAGCATCGTAATGCCGCAATTCAAGAAGCTTTGAAGCAAGACCCATCCCTTGGTGAAGAGAACATTTCAGTTGTATTCTTTGTTGGAAAGTCTTTACCTGAAAGACAAAAAATCTTCAAAGATCTGAACTTATATCCCGTAAAAACCGATAGTTCTTTAAGTATTACTTACGATGGAAAACCCGATGCACTTCTATCTAAAAATGTCGTATTCGAAAGCAAAGTACTTTCCAAACTAATACATATGGAAAACAGCAACTTAGGAAAACGCTCTAAGAAGCTGGTAAGCCACAGTGCGCTAAACAAAGCAACGAAAGAACTATTCGATGTAATTAACGAAAGTTCATACGAAAAGCAGGCAACAATTGCTCGCGAGTTTTGGGAACATTTAGTCGATATGATACCGGCTTGGAAACTTGTCTATAAAGAGCAAGTCTCAGGCGGTGAAGTAAGAGAAGAATCCATTCATGCATACTCCGTTACTTTCCAAGCATTAGGCATCGTAGGCAATTGGCTACTAAATCACGATCCTTCATGGAAAAAGACAACCGAATCGCTCAAAGATATTGATTGGTCACGAAGTAATAAAAAAGATTGGGAAGGTCGATGTGTTGTCAATGGTGCAATGAGGAACTCCTCCGTTGCCATGAAGCTGACAGCAAATAGGATCAAGCACTATCTATCTATACCTCTAAGCTCGAAAGAAAAAGCTGAAGAAGACAAATTCAACCAAGCGAAGCGAAACAAGTAAGCCTCCGGGTAAATTAAATTATGACAGTAAATACTCAACAAGCACGTTATTCTGCATTTAACGAGCTTGGGTTCAAAGAAACAATCCAACGCTTAGTTGCCAAAACAAAAGAACTTTACCAAAAGGATGATATTCCTTGGGTTATAGGTTATAGCGGCGGTAAAGATTCAACAGCCATACTTCAAATTGTTTGGAATGCTGTATCCGAACTGAAAGAAGAAGGGAAAGCGACTAAGCCTGTTCACGTCATTAGCACCGACACATTAGTCGAAAATCCAATCGTAGCTCTTTGGGTTGATCGTTCTCTTAAACAAATGCAGAAAGCAGTTGATGAACAAGAACTGCCTATTCATCCTCATCGTCTCACACCAAAAACTGAAGACAGGTTTTGGGTTAACTTAATTGGTAAAGGTTACCCTGCACCACGCTATAAGTTCCGTTGGTGTACAGATCGATTAAAGATCAGCCCTTCAAACACATTCATTCAGGATGTAGTGAAGAAAAACGGTGAAGCGATTTTAGTACTAGGTACTCGTAAACATGAGAGCACTGTTCGCGCTGCGAGTATGGAGAACATAGAAAATCGCTCAGACAATACCCGCAAAGACGATGGATTAAACGTAAATACTCAGCTTGATCGCGTATGGGTATATACACCAGTGGAAGATTGGACAAATGACGATGTTTGGTCTTTTCTAACCCAACAGAAAAACCCTTGGGGTTATAGAAACACTGACCTCTTAGGTATGTACCAAGGTGCTACTGACGGTGGTGAATGTCCTCTTGTCGTTGATAAGTCTACTCCAAGTTGTGGTGACAGCCGTTTTGGTTGTTACGTATGCACTATGGTAGGGGAAGATAAGTCTATGGCAGCAATGATTGCTAATGACGAAGAAAAAGAGTGGATGCTACCACTACTTGCTCTGCGCAATGAAATAGACATCAATGACTCAAATAAAGACGCTAAAGCCAATAAAATCGCGAGAGATAAACACAATCGCGACTTTAGAAGAATGAATGGTAGCCTTACCGTTCATATCAGCATGAAAGAGTTCAGCGAACAAAAAGATCTAGCTGATAGTGAGGATATGTTTGAGTTGTTAGCTCAATATGAAGATAACACCGATTTTAAATACGAAAATTTACCTGCTGATATTGTTCGTGGTCCTTATAAACAGACCTTCAGGGAATCAATGCTTCGTAGAGTTCTGCAAGCTCAGATGGAAGTTAGAGAGTGCGGACCATCTGATGTTAAAAATCTAGAGCTTCTAACACTTGATGATCTAGAAGAGATTCGCCGTATTTGGGTTGATGAAAAAAATGAAGCGGAAGACAACGTCCCTCTAATCTATCAAGAGGTCACAGGAAAGAAATATGACGGTGCGCCTAGAGCTTATAGCCCCGTTGTTAACCACAAGATTCTTGGCCAACTCAAAGAGTTTTGTGCAAAACATGACGACCCTGATGAACTTAAGTACCAACAGCTTAGAACGCTGCTTTCTATTGAAGATAGATATAAGCACCAACTGCGAAGAGCTAAAATTTCAGATGACTTAGAGTCTGCTATCGACAAGGGTGCATTTGAGAGCATCGATCATGCTCGTCGCTTTGCGTTAGACAAAGTGAAAAATGAAGCACTCGTTAAACTGAATCGCCTTCAAACTGTTGGAACTGAACATGAGTTCTTAAAGAATCTAGCTTCAAACCTTCAGATTCTGGATGCAAAGAAAGAGATGAGCAAAGTAAAGAAATACAAAGCTTACTACGCTGAGCTAACCTCAGATAGCCATCAATCTGACGAAGCATTTACGCTAGAAGTGAAACTAGTAAATGGCCTCATCAAACTGTACGAATACTATATTTATCAAATTGATAAGTCTTTTGCTCTACTCGATCGCAAAGCTCAAGAAAACCTCGAAATGAATAACCGTAATAACAAATTATTGTCTGCCGACAACTTGATTGCAACGGGAGACAAACAGTGATTTTTGAACAAGTAAAGCTTAACAACTTTGGTATCTACCAAGGCGAACATACCGTAGATCTTAGTGTCACAGACCATACTAAACCTGTTGTTTTATTTGGAGGGTTAAATGGAGGAGGAAAAACTACGTTTTTAGACTCTCTTCAGTTAGCGCTATACGGAAAAAACGCAAAATGCTCTAATCGCGGCAAATTGTCGTACAGCGACTATCTAAAGCAAGCAGTCAATAGATACAGCGAGGACAAGTCCGCCTCTGTAGCCTTGTCTTTCCGACACACTCAAAGAACCCAGACTAAGCGATACGAAGTCATTCGCTCATGGGAGGCTGCTACTAACAAAGAAATCACGGATAAAGTTCAAGTTCTGGTTAATGGGGAACTTGATAAACTGTTAACAGATAATTGGAACGACTTCGTATCCGAGTTCATTCCTCAAAGCATGTCAGAGCTGTTCTTTTTTGACGGCGAAAAAATTGAAGACTTAGCAGATCCAGTTCGCTCCGCACAACTACTAAAAACAGGTATTGAAGCTCTCCTTGGGTTAGAACTCTTCACTCAGCTATCTAAAGATCTAAATAGCCAAAAGCGTCGCCGCCAAGAACGTAACTTAGATAGTACTGCGAGTAAAAAAGTTGAAGAGCTAAAGCAAAGAAAAGAACTTCTAGATAACAATCTTCTGGGTATCGAAAAGAATATTCAGAACATACTAGACGATGAGAATGTTCTAACAGACCAACTCAAGGACATCGAAATTCAAATGCAAACCTCCGGCGCAAACTTGCTGGACGATGTTAACGATATTCAACTTGACCGAAGAGCAGTTTCATCGCAACTAGAAGCAATTGATCATAACCTTATCAAGCTAGCTGCTGGAGCGATGCCACTAACCATTGCCCAAACCTTGCTACAAGAAACAAAACAGCAAGCTCTATTAGAGGATGAAATTATTGGTTTTGATAATGCACAAAAGCATATCAAAGCAAATAATGACGAACTGCTTAAACGCTTAAAAGCGGCAGCTACAAGCGACGTTACTGAACAAGTAAACCAACTGCTGAGCACAATATGGAAAGAGTCTGAAGATAGCTTAGATCAAGAAAAGTATCTAAACACTAACCCTGTAATATTTGACTTTGCAGAGGCCGCAGTTGAATCAGATAAAACAGAGTGTGAAGAACTAATAAAGCAAAAAAAAGAGCTACAGGAAACACTAGCTCTGCTAGACAAGAAGCTTGATGCTGTTCCAGATTCAGAGTCTGTTAAAGAACAAATTGAAGCAAAAGGCAGAATTGAAGCGTCTATTGCTCACTTGAAAACAACCCTAGATTCTCTCATGGAAGAGATGGCTTTATGCAAAACTCAAATAAATGAGAATGAAGCTCGTCTAGATGCTACTTTGATCCAGCAAAATGCAGAAAACTTTGAGGGCAAACGCAACGAACAAGTCGCCGAACACCTAGTCGAAATGAAAGGCATTGTAGATACATTCAAAGCGCAACTTATTAAAGAAAATATTGCGACATTAGAAAAACGTATAAAAAGTAAGTTTGACTCTCTGGAAAGAAAATCTGAGCTTGTTGCAAAAGTTAAGATTAACCCTGAAACGTTTAACTTAACTCTTTTAGGCTTAGATGGCTTCGCTTTGGATACTAAACGTCTTTCTGCTGGCGAACGACAACTATTGTCTGTAGCTATCCTTTGGGCACTAGCGGAAGCGTCAGGCAAAGAAATTCCAACTATCATCGATACACCTATGGGGCGACTAGATGGTAAACATAGAACAAAGTTAGTTGAGAACTATTTCCCAGAAGCTGCTGGCCAGGTCATTCTTCTATCAACCGACGAAGAGATCGCTGGACAGTACTACAAAAAACTAAAACCTTCAGTAGCTAAGGAATATCACATTAGCTATGAAGAGACAGCTAAAACATCAACTATTACAGAAGGCTACTTTGGAGAGTCAGCATGAGCATTGAAACCGTTCGCTTATCAGAGAAAGCCAAAGGGCAATTAATCACAATAAAAAAATATACTAAGATTGATAACTGGAACGTACTTTGTCGTTGGGCATTAATGCTTTCCTTGAAGGAGGAAAGTATCCCACCACATGAAGATATCGTCACTAATAGTAATGTTGAAATGACATGGAAAGTATTTGGTGGTGAGTTTTCAGATATCTATTTAGCTATGTTGCGTCAGAGAATAAAGACCGACTTGGGGGAAATAGATGAAGATGAGCTTAATTACCACTTTAAGCTTCACCTTCATCGGGGGATTTCCTACATGCTTAGCTCAACAAAAGAAATAGATTCCTTATTAAGCTTATAACCTATTAGTTATCTTTCAATCCCTTTTCTAAATCCTCTTGAGAAAAGGGATACTGTTGAATTTTAACGTCAGAATATAATTTCCTTGCACGTTTGATCTGCTGTTTACTATTAGGAGCTAAGTGAACTAAAAGTAACTCATTTAATAAACTAGTAAAATCTCGACTAGTTTGCATCTTCAGCTTACCATCCGTGATATTACACACACTAGACCACGGCGCATCTCCCAGCTTCCAAGATAATGACTGTAGTTTCGCAAGTGCTTCATTCCAAGAAAGTAGTTCTTGATCGATCAAACTTCTTACAGAAGACGAGACACACCTCTGAATAACACCTTTCAAAAAGGCTTCTTCAACTCCTGGTGAAAGTTTATTTTTTCTTAACCCTCTAAGATCATCGTTCTTTTCAACCTTAGATACCAGGTCACCACAAGATTCGAAGAACTCAGTTACCCTTTTAGAAATAACAACATACGCTTCTTCCAAGTCATCATCGGTCGGTCTTTTAGCTAAAGATATGCCATCTAACGTAGTGTCAAAAGATAGTTCTTTCACAATCTCGTAAAGCTGCTTAATTGACGTAACTGCTTTCTTATCAGTATCTCTAACACTAGTTGCTAGAGATAACTCACCATTTTCACCTTGCTTAGTAAAAACAGAGACTCTCCCTTCTTTGTTAAAAAAGTCATTTTCACTAATCAAGCGTCTGGTTAGTATGGCAAAGCCATCATCTTCATCTAAAGCTAAATTCTCACTTTTTGTTGTACTCTTAGCATTCTTATTTATATTAGTAAATAGACGCCTAGTTTTTTCCTTACCTTCTTCAGTATCGTAATGACTAACTAAGATTACGCTAATTTCCTCCGATCCTAACTCAGGATTTTTCTTTATTGCATCTTTTATAGCTTTTAATCGATGCTGTCCATCCAAAGCAAAATATTGTTGTCCTCCATCAAAGGTTAGAACACCAAAGCTATTATCTAAACCGCGCAGATATTCTTCACTATCTTCCATCCTAACCGGCATATAGTGAGGATCCCCCCCGTAGGCAGCAACTATAAGAGAACCCAAAAAACGGTGCTCTGACCTTAACAGGTAATCTGTTATTTCTTTTGTTCTTTCTGAAATACCTCGTTGAATTAGAGAATTTAGATCATCATTCCCCCCTAATTCATATGCAAAATTAACCTCTTTTGCAACTTGGGCGTACTTCATAACACAAATATAGTATACCCAATCACCAACTTTCGCTTTTAAAGCTGGTATTAGTGTTTTGTTTGACATGTTAATTCCTTATCTAAAATGCTGGTTCAAAAGCAGGAGCCGCTTTAGTAGGCTCAAGCTTTACACGAATAGGTGCTTTAAAAGTCTTATTTCCGGGTGGGTTAAATAGATTAATCAAACGTTTTTCTATATCCAGAATCTGTTCAGAGGTTGCTTCATCCATTGTCACGTACCATAACTCTAACTTCCCTAGGTTAAGGACTTTCTTCAATCGACTAGCACGATCACTAGGCATATTTTCGGTCCAATGCACACTAGGGCAATTATTTATTTCATTCTTATAATCCGAGTTAAATCGCTTAAGAATACTACTATCTCCACTAGCAGCAGAACCTACATATACAACATAACGAAAATCAGCAATATCATTATGGCATTCTATTGTGAACCCAGGGCGCCAAATAAAAAGATATATTCCTTTGCTGTCAGGTAAAGATTTATAAGTTGCAGAAGAGACATTTGATACTCTTTCCCAACCCTCACCACACACATCAATGTCCTCACTAAGAGCCGAAAAGAATTTATCGTCCTGCAAAAACTCCATAGGAAAATAAAGTTCTAATGGACAGCTATCGCTTGTTCTATATCTCGCTAGTGCTTTTTCCATAATCTATAACCGTTTTTTAAGTGATATATCTATCGCATTTATTCTATTTGTTTTTGCACCTTTATAGGTAAACTTACCCTCTAACTCACCTCCGGCAGACACCACATACATGAGCAAAGTTCCAAAACTAGACTTACACTTATTTTGGGGAGACAATGATAGCATTACAACTCCATCCAATATCTGCCCTTGCACTTGGTATCTTCCTTGTGATTCTGATTCAGAACTTTTATAGCTCTGCGAAAACCAACCTTTTAGAACATGCCCATATTGCTTTTCAATGTTAAGAACGTAACTAACCGTTTGTGTTGCATCCTCCATAACTTCTACGGCTACACCTTGTTCTCCTGTCATTTCAACAAGAGTCCACTCCCCCTTTACATCGACGCCTCTATAAATCTGAGTTCGGAGCCAGGGCGTGAAAACCGTCGCCCAAGTTTTAATGGTTAACCAAACTAAGAAGGCAGAAACTATCCCACTTGGAATACCTAATAAGATTGTCTCCCAATAATTCAAAGTCTATCCTTTATGCTATTTAATACTCCGAAAGAGCATATACATTATTATCATTTAACGCTATCAGTATGATTTAAAAGTACTATCCAATTCTCATATATCGCTAAATGCATCCCTAAAACTATTTCAACCTGCACACTATAATCTTGAGATCAAGTTACAAATCAAAAAAACGCCCTGAAAGGGCGTTTAAAATCATAAGGTTACTGCAGAATCTCCCAGAATGCTCTGTCTCTCATAGGAAGTATCTTCTTAGCTCCATCAATATACAGGCTATAGTGCTTCTCCAGCTTGTTGATGGTTTCCATCAACTTCTCTTGCTCAGCTTTCTCATTGACACCAAACATGGCTTTCAGCTCTTGTGGGCGAATCTTCGCAACGCGGTGAATTACCCACGTAAGCACGTAACTTGAGTAATCGTTTTCACCAGTTTGGAAGTGAGTGATGTCTTGTGTAGAAAGAATGACGCCAACACCGTATTCGCGGCCTTCCTTCAAGATCTTACGTAAGCTAGGGAAGTTCTGAGACATGAAGTTATCGGCTTCATCCACCAAGATCATCTTAGTAATTTGACGGAAATCGCCCTGCACCTCAGGCTTACCCTTCTTCTGCATCTGTGAGTAGAAAAGGTCTAACGTAAGTGCGACTACAAGGTTCTGGATCTCTGATGGGTAACCCGCCAGTTCAACCACCGTAATGCCATCAACCAAGTCATATAGGCTCATGCACTTGGTGTTGTCGTCTTCAAAAATCTCTAGCTCATACAAGCTTTCAAGTGCCGCATATAGTGAATCTTCATCTGGCTCTGTTTCAATGAATAAGTCCCACACCTGTGAGATTGTCGGCGCTGCTTTTGACCAAGTACTTGGATCTGCTTTACGAATACCTGCTAACTCATACGCTTCGCCTACTAGCTTACGCAAACGCAGTTGCTGTTTTTGCCCTAGGCCAAACGCTTTACCCATGGTTTCAGAGAAGCCACGTGCGGTGTGCACAGGTAGCATTGGTGTGTCACCAAACAAGCTCAGTGGATTGTACGGCAGTTTATGAAGGTTAAACTTCTTACCCGAAGTCGCTTGTTGGAACTTATCGTCTACATAATCTGATTTGTAGTCGAAAATAAGCATGCCAATTGGCGCACCATTTACGTTGTCTTCTTGGTTGCGGTAAAGCTGAGTGATCACCGACTTGGTAAACTGCGTTTTACCCGTACCCATAGTGCCAATAATACCAGTATTGGTATTCATGAATTTGGCGGTATTGGTTGGCTCCCAGTTCAGTGGTGCTTGTGTTAGCGCATTGTGGCCAAATAGCACGTTTAGGTTGCTGTTAGATTCAACCTTCAACAACGGCTCAACGACTGGCGATACTTGCTCTTCAACAACAGGCTGTTCAGGCAGCACTAATTCTGTAGTTTCAACCTCATCAGATACTACAACTGTTGGCTGTGATTCAGCTTCAGGGAGTTTTTCTAATCGAGTTTCGCCATTCAGCACATACTCACTTGGCACGTGGCAAAGTTTCACCACATCTAATTCGTTCAACACTTCTTGCAGCGGAGTTTCCACCAGGCCAGGAAGTAGCCCCATAGGTAGGTCGACTTTTAACACCCCTTCCATCATTTGGTAGTCAGGTTGTAAACAGCCAGCCCCTTCAAGGTGGCTAACCACAAAGCCTTCTGGGTAATCTGCAATTTGACCAAGTGAGTAGTCACCTCTTAGCCACTCTTCTTTGTTTGCCAGCAAAGTGTCGAAGTAATCATCAGCAAATACTTTGTATAAGCGATACTTATCAACTTGCATCAAAACTTGGCGCATGAACAAACCACGGTATAACTTGCTCGCTAAGTCTTTGTTGCCAAGTAAGTCTTGGCTTAAGTAACGCAATAGCTCTTTTGATTGTTTAACGGCTTTGTTGTAATTCGGCACCGAACCCGTTTTCACTTCGACAGGTAGCAGGTACATGTCTTGGTCTTTGAAACCAACCAGCAACACATCGTCAGAAATTTCGCCTTTCTTGTAACCTTGAACATTACGAGAGAATTCACTGTCAGACATCTTCAGGCCAATGTTGCCCGATACGCGAATCATCTCGGCAACGGACAGAGGCACCCATGTAATGTCTGAATCATGCACTAGGCTAGTCACAAACTTGTAGGCACCAATCACGCCTTTGCGCTCTTTATTGATGGTTGGCGCGCAAGTCATCATTTTCAACAGCCAATCACCGTTGAACGCGTTGAACTCATTGATTTGGCCACCATCACCTTGCTTGATGACTTTCTCAAACAAACCGCGCTGTGCAGTAACAGTGATTGCATCGTAGCTAGAAGAGCTGGTGTACTGATCTGAATAGTGAATCAATACTACATCTTCATTGCTGTGGAAGAAGTCCAACGTCACTTTCGGATCAATGATAGTCGTCCAGATAGAACTCTCGTACGAACGCTCCAGTAAGCCTTTAAAGTCCTCACTGACTGCTAAGGCAACTGCATTTGCACCGTGATATTGAGTGTTCGGTTTGAGTGCTGGCTTCAATAGAGCACCAACATACTTCGCCATCATTAAGTGTGGGTAGTCTTGGTAATCCGTTCCTTTCAAGCCAAAACCCGTAAAGTACGAGCCAGATTTACTTTCAGAAGCATCACCCGTTAGTAGGCCGTCACAAGCTATGCCTGATGCCATATCTTCAATCGCAATGTCTGAACAATCGACCTTGTCGTTATTACGGAAAAAGGAAAGATGCGCATAAGACTGGCCATCTTTTTCGGCTTGGGCATTAGTGAACTTGCTGTAAGTTAGGCGCGTGCGAAGAATGTCGATAATAGTATCGGCAACTTCACGAACTTTACCCTTGTTCAGCTCTAACCACTCTTTCAATTCATCGTAATTGGCTGTTTCTGCGAATCGGTCAAACGCATTAAACGCTAACTTGTCGTCATACAGATTAATATGAATCGACGCAGCCTGATCTTGGTTACTGCGGACATAATCCACCAGCCCCATAAATAACTCTTCAGCGCTGTCTTGGTTCACCGCATTAACGATAATGCTCTTCTCGGAGCCTGTGAACAATTGGCTGAATGCCGTTTGGAACTCGTCGATTTTCTCTTTTACTAACTTGCGAACGAACGTAAGAGAGCTTTTCTCTTGTGGCACACTCTTGATCCAGAACGCATTCTCTTTCACCTGTTGGTTATAAGAAAACTCATGTTTTGGGTGGTAAACATATGGCAGTAAACCTTTTGGCGACAAGCGTTCAAAAGTGACATCAGGAAGCTGAGCAAAGCTCTTATCATCACGAATCGCACCTCTTAGATTGAGGTAATAAGCCAAAATCAGCGGGTGGAAAGGTGAGTAGTACTCTTCATCTTCAGATTGTACCAAACCGATTTTCAGCGCTGATTTTTGCTCTTTGGTCAGCATGCTACCCGTTGGGATCGCTTCAAAATACGCTAAGCAAGCATCAACTGTATTTTGGACAAGTGTTGTAAACTCATCGCCCCAAGATGCTAATGAAGGCGTACTGCGGCGTTGTTCTAGGTAATCAAAAAGCTCAACGTAAGAAGAGTGAATAGCCTCATCAATCGCTTGCAGGTCATCGAGCTTAATCGCACCCGAATCAGCAATAGAAACAACTTTTTGGTTGATGAATTCTTCTTCCCAACGAAGCAGCTTTAAACGAACACCTGGTACAACGAACTCACTATTATCGATACCCACTTTGCCTTTTTGAGAATAAAATTCGCCGTTATATTCATCTTTGAAAAGCTTGTGATAACGACCTCTATTAATCAATAAAGGTAAGCTCAATGAATCGGTGGCTACTGCACCTTCCACATTAAACTTAAGCTGGTTATCGCCAGATTTTACTGCAAAATCTATTTCGTCAGCTTCATTAGCTAAGGCTTCAAAATCCACTACGGCGTAATCTGCTGCATCAACAACCTGCTTAGCATCAAGCAGTGAACATGCGCTGCCTTCATTAGCTCTAATTTGCAGTTTGTTCTCTTCCATGTTCAAGGTTAAGCGCTGCTTCGCTGGTGCAGGCTCTACCAAGAAGATGTTTTTGAATGGCTCAATATAGAACTCGCCTTTACGAACCACTAAACAACGGAAGTTATAAACCTCAGATTTGTTCTCACGCTTTAGAGCTAAGTTAAAAAACAGTGGCTCATGCTTATACGTACCTTTCAAGCTAGCTCGTGTCGTTTTAAAACTGTTACGTGTTTCAATTACTTCTTCGTTATTAAGCGCTTTAGCTGGCTGAATTTTGAATTGGCTTTTATCAAGATTGCTCGCACCTTGGAAGAGAAGCTTCAGTTCAAACTCATTTACATCTTCATCTAACTCGATGATTAAGTGGCGGTCACGCATGCCCGCTTTGGTTTCTGCACGGTTACGTGCAGTGATTGCCATGCCATCGCTAGCTTGCTCCTCTTCAAGAACAAGTTGCTGCTGAGCATTGCGCTTTTTCTCTTGTAGGAATGCTTCGAGCTCAACGTCTTTCCATGCATCTGTTTCTGAGAAGTTCTCTTTAATAAATTTCTCGCCGAATGATTTCAAGCGGTCTTGAAGCTGACCACCAAAGTGCTCAACTTCAAAAGATAGCTCTTCATAAAGCGCACGGTTGTCTTCTAGGCGTTTTTTAATTTGCTTAGGATTGCCGCTCATTTCAGCTACAAGCGGATCTTCAAACATGCCCAACTCATTGAAGCGTAAGTCTCCGTCTTCAACGGCTTTGTATAGAGACTCGAAGCCAAACATGGTTGCGCCATCTTCTAAAATGGCATCGAATTGATCATCAAGCAGACAGTTCGACACATCGCGCCCTTTGTCTTGCTGATCGATTAACCCTTTCATTGCCGCTTTGATCTTTGATGCGCTCCAAACCTGTCCCACTTGAGCCAGGTCTTCTGCAGAGTTGATCAAGGTATCAAGCAAGCTGTTATGGATCACAACTAGAGCGCAACCTTTTAAGTAGCCAGATTGGCTCGCCACTTCGTCACGTAAATGAGAGATGTAGTTTTCAGTGAAACCTTCGAACTCTGCTGGGTTTTCGCTATGAATCACAGGTACGATTTTGCAGCCTGACAGTTCAATGAATGGCAACCTGATATCGTTAGTCGCATCAATGCTGTTTTCAGAATGAGCCGTCATCGCTTGATACAAGCGCATACTATTTTCATTGTCTGGCGACTTAAATTGATAACGGAAACCTGCCTTGATGTGTGTTTCAGCATCCGCTAAAAACTGCTCTACTAGAAAGGTCTCAAATTGTTTTACGGACATAAACTGCGTCTCCACTATCACTCATGCGCTCTACGTTACCAATGCGCTCATAGAATTTAATTAGTTCTTGTTCTGTTTGTTTATCAACGAAAATGCCACGTTGCTCAAAGGCTGTGATCAGTTCGTGGAAACGGAGTTTGTCCTTTTCTCCAACAACAAGGTTGGTCAATAAGATGATGTAGTCTTGGTTGAGTACGAGTACTCGACCGCTGCGGCCTCGACTTTGAATAAAGTGAGACGCTAAGTACTTCTCGACTTCTGACACATACTTCTTGTTGATATTGAAACGTTCGCCGACGCTAAACTGTGCGGATGCGAGCTTCATTATGTTACCGAGCCAGTCGAGCGCCAGTTCTGATTCATCTAAAGCCGTGTCTAGATTACGCTGTGACTTAAACGCTCTGGCAAAGTTTTCTAGTTGTTCTTTTAAATGAGTCGACTTCGACTCTTGAATGCCCTTCGATATTTCCCACAGGGGTACTTTTATCGCGTTCTTATCTCCAACACCCGGCTGAAGTAGCTCAAGCATCGTCAGCATAGGGAATAGTCGAGTGGCAGACTCATTAAACAGCTTATAGCCATGATTCTTAATATGAGTACGCTCATTACTGGCACGCTCATGATCCATAATGAAATAGAGAGGCTTAGCCACTGGCTCTTGACCACTACGCCAATCTGTTAGCGCTAAACTCAACTGTGCAGTGTATGCGAAACCATAAAAAGACAGGAACGACTCTATTTCACTAAGCAGATACTTAGGGCGACTTGCCAAGAATTTCAGGTCGTCACGGAATGCTTTCGAAAGATAAGGTAGATACGGTTTCTCGCTCGCTTGCAATGACGAGTCAGACTTCATTTTTCCACGAAGCGTAGAAAGCATTTCACGTTCAATAAAGTTTAATTTGGCATCAAACTCTTCTACACGCATGTTCTGAAGTAAATTGGTGTACATAGAAGCAACACGTGAATCACCTGCTGCAAATTCACCTTTTTGAGCACGGAACAGAAGGAGTTCAGGGCTCACAGTAAAGATGTCTTTGTTTTCAAAATACATCTCTTTTAGCACTTGCCAAAACTCTTCTTCACCAAGCTTTTCTTCAAACGCACTTTGGCAATCGGCCACAAACTGTTCGTAGCTATAACCTTCTACTTTTTTACGCAGAAGCCCACGCAAAACTAAACCGATGACCGCATCAAAATCAAAGTCATTACCCTTGGTTCGAATAGGTAAATAGCTGCTTAGGCTGTTTTTATTCGGCACGCCTTCCGCAGTTTGTGGCAACGATTGATTAAATGGTTGGGTGTAATTATCCATTGTCATTTTATAAGCCACTCACTTCGAAATATTCATCATCTTCATTCACGATCTTGTAGCGTTTGTCGTTTTTCAGAATAAACAGAGTATTCTTTTCGTTCGCTACCGTGATGATCTGCTCTATTACTTCATCCAACAAAAGCACCGCATTTTTGTCATGCTTATTCGGTCGGTACCCTTGGTTGATTTTTTCCAACAAATCCAACAAGTTAATACTTATCGGCATTGGCAGAAGTGAATGGTCATCAACTCGAATATGAGCGTTAAATGAGCCTATCTTGCCCACCGCTTGTGTTTTAATCGATGAAAAATCAGGTTTCACTTCAAGTTCAGCTGCTGTTTTGAAGCCATTGTATTCAGAGACAAAGAATTGGTCTTTATCGAGTGATGGCGAATTGCGGTTACAATAGCGATGTACAGCTGCAATGAGAGTGTCTTTATAAAACTTATTCAGTTCTTTTTTCTGCTTTCCAGAAAACTCGCTATGAAGTAGCCAGATGTTTGCGTATTGCTCAACCAAAGAGTTATCAAAGTCTGCTTTCAGCTCATTGATATAACTATTCGCAAATTGCTCTTCGTCTTTCAACAGATAAACCATGCGCAAGTATGAAGCAGCAGTGAGCACATCAAATACACCGAGCGCTTTCACTTGATCTTTAAGTTGTGCGAAACCTTTATCTTCGATCCCTAAACCAAACTGAAGAACGAACTCATCCACTTTGCGAGTGTGAATATTGCTTGGGTCAAAGCTTTGAATATGTTCAAGTAACTCGTTATCAGAGCCTGAATACAAATTATCAAACAAGTATCCATCGCTCGCTAAGATTTGGTACACAAAGTCCAGTAACGCTCGAGCCGTTAAGAACTGGTCTTTGATTAAACGAGCCTTTAGCAACAAAGAAATAATATTCTTTTGTACAGATTCTAACCCTAACAACGCATAGTTTGCCGTGAGTTTACTGTGGCCTAACTTTTGTACTTCGCTGTCATACAGGGCGTAAAACGGGTTGTCCAACGTTGGTTCCGTTAAGCGTGCGAGAAACTTAGCAGCAAAGTCGGATGTGCTAACTTCGTGGCCAAGCGTAAATTTCGGGTACTGCTCGAAATCTAAGAAAATGTGGTTCGCTGGAATATCGTCCGTTTTGTTTTCCAAGAACGCTTTTATCGAAGCTTTAATATCGTCGTGTTGTTCAGCACCTTCCTCAGCATAGTTGCCTAACATTCCGATATTAATGCCAACAACAAGTGGCTTATCATTTCCTTTGAACTGTGAGAATCGCTCATCCAACGCATTGATTGCCGTCTGATTTGGGTTAAAGCTGTGTG
The DNA here is from genome assembly GCF_041473835.1 of Vibrio sp. 10N.222.55.A1. NCBI lineage: Bacteria > Pseudomonadati > Pseudomonadota > Gammaproteobacteria > Vibrionales > Vibrionaceae > Vibrio > Vibrio sp. 10N.222.55.A1. Next base: position 34,540 of record NZ_JBFRSX010000025.1, read on the forward strand.
TCGCATCCAGATGGAATTCATGTGTCGCTTTATGCTTCTGGCTATACTGAGTCAGAATCTCAGATTTACCATCACCACTACTGCCACACAAAAATATGATGTCACTTTTCTTAGAGGACAGCAGAGACTTTTTAAAGTCCACTTCGATATCTGTAGTGATGTACACATGGCTTTTATAATCAGCCAGAAGATCTTGATTTTGCTCTCTTTCTGTACTTACCGCGTAGGGCGATGATTTAGAAAGTATGCTGAGGGCTTTTTCTAAGTTCAAAGGAATCTCTTCAAAATTTGATTAAACGGACTTTTTTTGTGGAGATAAATAGTATCAAACACGGAAAAGTAACGGTACTTGTAACCATAAAAAAATGGAATGAGTGGATGAGTTAACATCACCATATGCAAATTGTTTATCTTACTCGCTTTACAAACAAATATTGTGTTTAGTATTAGAAAAGTATGATTTAGCTTACATTGCGTTACGTAACACTCCGCAATTTTAACCGTTGAGTGTGTACTATACCCATGTAAAAAATGTACGTATATTCTGTACACATCAACATGTATCATTTTCAGGCATTAGATAATTGTTATGACAATAAAGTGGGATCAGTTACTGCGCTTCAAATTAATCGAAGTTGTTGCATTGTGGGAGGGTCGCGTTACGACTAATCACCTATGTAACTCTTTCAACATTAAGCGACAGCAAGCCTCTAGAGACATCAAAGCTTATCAAGAGCACTTTTCTACTTCACCACTTGTTCATGATCGTAGTATTAAAGGCTACCGACTTACTGATCATTTTGCGCCAAAGTTTACAAAAGGCACTCCTAACGAGTATTTGTCGCTACTGCACAAATACAACAGTGACCATGTAGACGGCTTTAATTTAAAAGATCTGGGTTTCGCAGACTCTATTGTCCTTTCAGTCCCAGACAGGCAGATAGCCCCTATAATCGTTCGTAGACTTCTTCAAGCAGCACGAGAAAGACGCAGAGTTGATATAGAGTATGTATCAATGGATAACCCTGAAGGGCGAGGCAGAAATATTGTTCCGCACACTATCGTATTTGATGGATTTCGCTGGCACGTGAGAGCATATTGCGAAGAAAGAAAGATGTTCTTAGACTTTGTATTGAGCCGATTTAGAGGTGAGCCTGAGCTGCTCAACCAATCGGAGATTAACATCGAAGACGATGAAGATTGGGCAACAGAAGAAATAATCGAAATCATCCCAAATCCACATCTTTCACCCGCACAACAGCAAATAGTGAAAGTCGACTACGGGATGCATGATGCGCCATTTACAATTGACTGTCGACGAGCATTGATTAAGTATTTGCTCAAACGTTTGGATGTCTGCGTAGATACTAAGAAGCTCTCTTCAGCTCCAAAAAAGTACCAATTAACCCTAGCGAATCCAAAGAATATAAAACGCTGGTTGCTATAGTGGTATAGCAAGACATTCCCCATAGGTAAATACTCACTACCTTTATCTCGATAACTCAGAAATGGTTCAAAATTGACAGTTAACACATACTCGCACATAGATACCCCATTCAATCTGCGCCACACCTGTTGGTTTTGTGGTGAGCCTTCCAGTAACCTTGTTGAATTTCCTAAGACAGCGCAGGCAGTTGCCAAGATTGGCCATTCACCGATAGCACTGCCGGCTTGTAATGAGTGTGCGAGAATTAACTATTCAAAGAATCTGACCTCAATTTGGTCTGTGCGCGATCAGATAAAACACACTCTGATAGACAAGTACGCTAAGCACCTTGGCATCGGTGAGAACTGGACGGAGCAAGAGCTTATTGATTCTGATTTCTCGGGTTCGACGCTCGGTGGGTTTGGGCGCAGCGCTTGGAAGATGTATCAAATCGCCAAGCAACGCGTCGATTATAAAGGCTGGCCTTTGTCGGTTGATGACATCCCACTTGAGGTATACGACGAAACCAGTGGCTTTGAGTTTGACGGTACTCGTTATGCCTCAATCAATTCATGTATCGACTATTTCACCAAGGCAGCAGGCGTAGACAAAGAGCTGTTGTCGCAGCTTGTCGACATCGTTTCATCAGAAAGGTTTAGCTACGCACTGCGAATCACCAAGCTGAACAAGAATGTCTCTAATACCAAGCGCTCGGAGATCGTCGAAGAGGTACTACAACAAGAGTCTGAACAAGAAGAGATACTGCTTGAGCAAGCTAATTCAATGTTTAACCCAAACGTCGAAGAGGTGAATATTTCAGGCTCAATAGCGCCTGTATTTGCCATTCAGTGGGCGCTGGCTAACAAGGTTAAAGATTTAGCCCACCTTTGTGCTCTCGAAGATGAGTATTTTGACTATTTCGAGCACCTCGGCGGCCCTGCAGCTTTCATGTCCTATAACGGCCTACAACTCTATTTAGAGTCGCGTCAAGATCCTGAATGGGTAGAAGAGTTGGATCCAAATAAACAGTATTGGTGAACATGGCTCGCTACTGGTGAACACGTGTAAGCTCGATAATCGTGTCAAACACCCATTGTTAGTCCTTGTTTTATATAAAGATCTAAAAACAGAACCCTATAACAGTTAATTGTTGCAATTCGGTTAAATAGAGTGAAAACTTCAAGCATCTAAAACTATTTAATCACTGCCATCTGCGGTGAGTAAGGAGTGAATTGTGCTTGCTGTTCTTCGTATTATTTTGGCTACGGTGTTTATTATTTTCACCACTCTATGTGCTTTTGTTTACTGCTTGTTTAGCCCCAAGAACCCCAAGCATGTGTACGTTTTCTGTCGTTGGTTCAACCAACTCCAAAAGATCATCGGTGTAAAACTGGTGCAACGCGGCCTAGACAATGCCCCGACACCAGAAAACAGCGTCTACATCTCTAACCACCAAAGCATATTGGATTTTGTGACCGATCCAGGAATGCTAAGACCACGCACTGTTTCATTGGGCAAACGCGATTTGTTGTACGTGCCTTTCTTTGGCCTGCTGTATTGGATCACCGGTAACATCATGATTAACCGCGAAGACAAATCCAAAGCACGCGATACCATCAAGCAAGTGGCGGAAGCGATTCATCAGAGAGATCTGTCTGTTTGGGTTTACCCGGAAGGAACCCGTAGTAAAGGGCGTGGACTACTGCCATTCAAAACAGGCGCTTTCCGAATGGCAATTGAAGCTGGTGTGCCTATCACCCCGATGTGTACTAGCACCACGCACAATAAGATCGACTTTAATCGTGCCAATAATGGCATTGTGATCACCGAGATGTTGGAACCTATCGATGTGACTGGCTACAAGATCAGCGACGCTAGAGAACTGGCCAATCGCTGTCACGCACTCATGGCAGAGAAAATAGCAGAGCTTGATGCCGAAGTGGCTCGTTTAGAGGCGCAGCAAAAAACAGAGTTGGATTCAGATCGTTCTTCTACGAACTAACTCGCAACGAAAGCACTGAGTCATCGCTCAGTTACTTAAAAAGACACTCAACGATCGCAACTCTCATTGTTCTTGTTTTACTTGCTGGCGCTTATCCGCAAAATAAAAACAGGCGTTAACGGCTTTATAGAGCAATGGGAGCAAACGATGGAAGTGATTCACCATGGTGGCAAACATACTGTCACAGGATCTTGTCACGAGCTAAGAGATTCAGGCCAAGCGGTGCTCATCGATTGTGGCCTTTTTCAAGGTTTAGATCTTCAAGGTAAAAAGCTTCAAGGTGCGGACACTCGCCCTCTTGATATTGAATTTGAAACATCCCACCTCAACGCTCTGCTGCTGACCCATACTCACATTGATCATATTGGCCGATTACCTTGGTTACTCGCCAGTGGGTTTAACCAACCGATTTATTGCACGCAAGCCACCGCTGAGCTTGCCCCTTTAATGATTGAGGATGGCTTAAAGCTGCAAGGACTCAGCAATAAACAGTCGAAGCTGATACTCAAAAAGATTCATTCGCTAATTGCTCCCAAGCCTTACGGGGAATGGTTTCCAATCACGTCTAAACAGCAAAACAACGGAAAGGATCATCATAGGCCAAATACTCTACATGCTCGCTTTCAACCTGCGGGGCACATCTTAGGTTCTGCCTATATCGAGATTAAATTACCCAACCAAGAGGTGGTAGTCTTCTCTGGCGATTTAGGCCCAAGTAACACACCACTACTGCCCGATCCTAAGCCACCACGACAAGCCGACTATCTGTTTATCGAATCCACTTATGGCACCAGTACTCATGATGATATCGCTACGCGAGCTGAGCGCCTCAAAGCAATAATTGATCGTTCACTGCTCGACGGTGGCGTTATTCTAATTCCGGCCTTCAGTATCGGCAGAACTCAGGAACTGCTGTTTGATATCGAGCACCTGATCTTTGAGCATCAACTCAGTAGCGATATTCCTATTATTCTCGATTCTCCGATGGCTCAAAAAGTGACGCGTTCATACCGACGTTTTAAAGAGTTGTGGGGACAAGAAGCAAAGCAGCGTCTTGAACTGAAACGCCACCCACTCGCTTTTGAACAATGCATTACTGTTGATGGGCATAGAATGCACAAGAAAATCGTCAATCGCCTCAAGTCGACAGGTGAACCCGCGATTGTGGTCGCAGCTTCTGGAATGTGTCAGGGCGGCAGGATAATGAACTACTTATCAGCCTTGCTTCCCGATAAACGAACCGATGTGATTTTAGCTGGCTATCAAGCGCACGGGACGCTCGGACGAGAGCTGCAACAAGGCGAAATGCAGGTTTTTATTGATAACAAAGACGTTGAGGTTAACGCTCAAATTCATGGCATGTCTGGCTATTCTGCCCATGCTGATAAAGGGGACCTCTACCAATTTATAGAAGGCATCGCGACGCCACCGAAAGAGGTGCATTTGATTCATGGCGAGCCAAATACTCAGTCTGAATTCGCTAAAGAATTACAGGCGCGAGGGTTCGTGGTTGTTTGAAACAGGCATCAAATTAACAACTTTTACTAGGTAGATATTAAAGCCTCAATTATCAAACCTTCAAAAGCCATAGTCTCTTAGACCTGCTAGCTCACCCAATGTAGGTGATATATTCCAACCTACTTATCTCACCATCCATATGTCAGCCGTTTATGCTAAGCGGCTTTAACCGCTGTTTTGCGCAATTTCGTTTCTTATGCGCATCTCAAGATCCCCTTTCTGTATTAATCACTATTTATTCACTTTGCAAAACACCAGAAAAACACAACCAGTTGCATAGGTAATTAAATAGAACGATTATCAAATTAGCACTAAGCGTTAACAAATACCCCCTGTAACATGCTTTATGTCACAGTAATCCTAATAGGCAGTTAAATAATTTAACACTCGGGTTACAAGTGAAGTATTGTGTTGTTCGAAAAACAATCATAAGCAAAACTAACAGGGAAAATACTCATGCAGTCATTCGTTGATTTTTTGAATGGAATAATCTGGAGTCCAGTACTTATCTACCTATGTTTAGGTGCAGGTTTGTTCTACTCCATCATGACTCGATTTGTTCAAATCCGTCACTTCTTTGAAATGTGGCGCTTGCTACTATCGGGTAAAAGCTCATCAAAAGGCATCTCGTCTTTCCAAGCTCTAGCCGTTTCGCTATCTGGCCGTGTCGGTACAGGTAACATTGCTGGTGTTGCTGCCGCTATCGGTTTCGGTGGCCCAGGTGCAGTATTCTGGATGTGGGTTGTAGCCTTCTTTGGCGCCGCGACTGCTTATGCAGAATCTACGCTAGCGCAAATCTACAAAGAAGAAGACGAAGGCCAGTTCCGTGGTGGTCCGGCTTACTACATTGAAAAAGCAATGGGTCAGAAGTGGTACGCATGGATCTTCGCTATCGCGACTATTTTTGCATGTGGTATTTTGCTTCCAGGTGTTCAGTCAAACAGTATTGGTAATGCTGTAGAAGCTGCATTTGGATCAGGTGATATGATTGAAACAGCTGTCGGTACATTCAGTTTCGCTAAAATTTTCACCGGTACTGTTGTTGCTATCATCCTTGCTTTCATCATCTTTGGTGGTGTTAAACGTATTGCGAACTTCACACAAATCGTTGTTCCATTCATGGCACTGGCTTACATCATCATCGCGTTCGTTATCATTCTGCTAAACATCGGCCAAGTGCCAACGGTTTTCGCAATGATCATTGGCGATGCATTCACACCTATGGCAGGCTTCGGTGCTGCAATTGGTTGGGGTGTTAAGCGTGGTGTTTACTCAAACGAAGCGGGTCAAGGTACAGGTCCTCACGCGGCTGCGGCTGCAAGTGTTGATCACCCAGCTCAGCAAGGTTTAGTACAAGCATTCTCTATCTACATCGATACTCTTCTAGTATGTTCTGCTACAGCGTTCATGATCATCATCACTGGTGCTTACAACGTTCACGGCGGCGCTGAGGGTGTGTTCCTTGTTCAGAACCTAGCAGCAAACATCGGTGCGAATGGTCCTGTATTTACACAGCTTGCTATTGAAAGTGCACTACCAGGCATTGGTAAGCCATTCATCGCATTTGCTCTGTTCTTCTTCGCATTTACAACGATTCTTGCTTACTACTACATCGCAGAAACGAATATTGCTTACCTACGTCGTACCATCAAGATCCCTGGCATGATGTTCGTACTTAAGCTTGTTCTTATCACTGCCGTTTTCTATGGCACAGTTAAAACAGCGAACCTTGCATGGGCAATGGGTGATGTTGGTGTTGGCTTGATGGCATGGTTAAACATCGTTGGTATTCTGATCATCTTCTTCATGTCTAAGCCTGCGCTTAAAGCTCTAGCTGACTACGAAGAACAGCAGAAACAAGGCGTAACTGAGTACACATTCAACCCTGTAAAACTAGGCATTAAAGGTGCAACTTACTGGGAAGAGAAGTACAAGCGTAAAACAGGCAAGTCTCCAGAAGCAGAAGCTGCAGACACTAAACCTGTAGAGCAGCCTTCAGCTTAAGCTTTCCTTAGCAAATAGATCGCTTTAACAAATAGTGCTATTAATAACGCATAAAAAAGGGGTTAGCTATTTCGGCTAACCCCTTTTGTTTTATTCATAACCAATAAATGGCTTATAACAAACTAACTGTTCCCGAGTTAGAGTATTAAGCAGCGATTTCTTGTGTTGCCATTTGAGGGGCTTTCTTCTCACCGATAGGCAGTACTGTGCGGCCGTATTCGTTGTTGATTACTTGTGCCATTGCAAAGTAGATAGCTGAAGCGCCACAGAAGATACCTTCAAAACCAGCGATAGTGCCGATTAGTTCGCTGCCAGTGAAATCACGAGCTGCAAGTAGGAAGAACAAGATAGTTAGTGAACCGAATACTACTTGCTTCGCCACTGGGTAGCATAGAGAGCCAATGAACATGAAGCCTGTGAAGATGCCCCATAGTAGTAGGTACCAACCCATGAATGCTGCAGGGCTTGCAGGTAGACCCATGTAAGGCATCACGATTAAACCAACCAAAGACAACCAGAATAGGCCGTAAGAAGTAAACGCAGTTGTACCGAACGTGTCACCACGTTTGAAACACATTGTGCCCACGATAACTTGGCTCAAACCACCGTAAAAAATACCCATAGCAAGAATCATTGAATCGATTGGAAAGAAACCTGCGTTGTGGATATTAAGAAGAATAGTGGTCATACCGAAACCCATTAAGCCTAGTGGCGCTGGGTTAGCTAGTTTGGTCGACATTGCGAATTTACCTTATTAAAGTGGTTGATTAAAAAAAAACAATAAAAGTTGTCAGAAAATTTTAATCTATAAACCGTACAACTAGGTAATCCAGTTATCGAAAACTAAGATTGTGTAAATGATCTTATGGAAAATTAGTTTCATAACAACGCTAATTAATTCATAGAACCTATAAATGAACAAATTCCCTGTCGCGCTATGAAAAAGATGCGAGTAACGAGATGCGAGATACGAAAAGAGTCTTTAGATTCGAGTAAGCGGGATAAGAGGAGCAGGTCTCGATTGAAGCGTCATTCCAGAATCGAGGGACGAGATATCTGGAATCTCCTCTTCGATATAAGCACGTTTGGCGCACTAAAGAGATTCCCTATCACGTTCGTTCCTCACTGTAGGGAATGACGGAAGTTTGCTTAGATGCGAGTAAGTGAAATGAAGAACAAGAGAGCGAGCTTTTCGTTACTCGTTTACTCGCATCCCGTATCTACTCACTCACCTGTTATCTTAAATTATGCTTGTTGAGCTTTAGACTCAGACACTTGAGATTGAACGTCTGAAGAAGCGTTTTTACTCGCATCGCGCTTGGCTAACAACGTCACGACAATCAACTGAGCAACAAGAGCGCCTAACACAACCAATGCACTTCCCGTAAAGCCTGCGACTACAAAACTAATCAGAGCAATAGAGCCGTTCATCAATGCGTAAGGAAGCTGCGTCTTAAAGTGTTCAAACTGATCACACCCTGCCCCGGTTGAAGAAAGAATCGTGGTTTCAGAAATCGGTGAGCAATGGTCACCAAACAAGCCACCAGACAACACAGCGCCAATTGCGACGAGAAGCGGAGCATCTATCGCAATCGCGGTTGGAATAACCAATGGCATCATTATCGCGAAGGTTCCCCACGACGATCCCGTTGCGAATGAAATGATAGCCGATAATAAAAACGCGACCGCAGGTACTAACCAATATGGAAAGCCGCTCTGTGCTTGCTCAGCAATATAAGCCGCTGCACCCAACTCTTTACCAACGGTGCTTAATGCCCAAGCCAGTACCAAGATGATCGCGACTGGCATCATGTTTCCCATACCTTTTAAGTACACAGAAACACCATCTGAAAGCTTTCTTACACCGTAGTAAGCCATTAGCGAGATTAAGGTAATCGCCGCAAAGAAGTAAGCCGATGATAAAGCAGCTCTGAACGATGAACCTGCGACCTTTTGGAATGGGAAACCTTGTGGTACCAGCATGGCACACAACACCACCAGCATCACTAACAATGGTGCCCAGACAAAAGATGCCTTTGCATTTTTATGCGAGAACGGATTTAGTGATTCGTTATTCACGCCAGAGTTAATTCCCGCCTGGCAATCACGCTCAGCTTTTGCCATTGGCCCAAAATCTAAACCTTTAACGGACACGAGCGGAACGATGAAAATCGCGAGGAATGCGTAGAACTGAAAAGGAATCGCACCGATGAACGCATCCCAATCAGACATATTGACATTCAACGCCGTAAACTCTTTTTGAATCAGGCTCATGATATACACGCCCCACCCGATAAAAGGGATAAGGATCGCGACGGGTGATGATGTAGAGTCGATGATGAATGCCAACTTCTGTCTAGAAAGTTTCAGTTTATCGAAAAGAGGGCGAAAGACAGGACCAACAATCAACGGAGTACCTAAGTCAGAGAAAAATATCACGATTCCTCCAAACCACGCAGACAATTGAGCTTGGCACTTGTTGCTTACCCACTGAGTCACACGCTTAGCAAACGCAACACCACCACCCGACTTTTCCATCAAAGCGACAAAACCACCGATGAACACCAACAGCATGATCACGCCAGCGTTGTAGCTATCTGTAAGCTGAGGGACTAGGTAACCTTTAACCATGGTACCAAACGTATCAAGCGGGTTAAGTTCGCTAAACATGCCAGTCAGCATCGCAACACCACTCAGCACGCCAGCAAAAAGGCCAATCACCACATTCCTTGTCGCCAACGACAACACCAAAGTAATCACAATGGGGATGAGTGACGTGATATCTGTCTGTTCCATAGGTACACCTTAACCCTAAAACAAAAAAGAATAAATATAATTTAAATTTGAATATAAATTCACACTCATCGTTTGTACAGAACTTTATCCTCTAACTGGATAATTAGTCTTTAAATGCGCTTCAACATAGCCAAATAGACCAATAGCCCTCCTTAGATAGCCAAGTTCGAAACGAAAAAAAGCCGAAAGTAGACACTTTCGGCTTTTGATTATTTATATCATTATGATCGTACTACTGAACTCGTCGGTTAGACCGCTTTTCAGTATTCAGACGATCAATTACAACTAATTTCATCCCAGAACCAATTCGATTGAACTGGGCTTTCCCATACGCCCGGGCCGTTTTTAGCCACGAAGCACTTGCCGTTATGCGTCACTTTATCGCCATTACTCACTTGGCTAACACCGGCTTGCCACGTAATAAATTCAGATGGATCGACAACCACTGGCGGTTCTGTCACAGGTGGTTCAACGGGTGCAGGGTCTACTGGTTCTGGATCGACAGGGGCAGGATCAACAGGCGTTGGATCTGTCACAACTGGTGGTGTTGGCTCGCCCGCTACTAGTTTCCAAGGGCCACCATTGGCAGGGTCATCCCCTTGTGTCCACCATTTCGCTTCATAGGTTGCGCCGTTATGCGTCACTTGGTCACCCGCGTTGTAAACCTTGGTCGCACTCCAACCATTACCACCCGGATCAGTACCAGGATCTACCGGATCCAGCTTATCGACAACTTTCACTTCAGGCCAACTCGCATGAGAACCATAGAAGTTGGTCACACACTTCTCGTAATCACCAGCCACCAGTGCGGAATAAGCCGTTTGGAAACCAACAAGCTCACACTCAAACGAGTAACCTTCTGGGCGGTCTGCGTAGTATTTCCAGTTACCATCCCAGTTGGTGTACAACACATCCGTTGCTCCGTTGAGGTTTAAGCTTCCGTAAGGCGTTTGCTGCCAACAAGTATTGGCTTCATCCGCTTCTACCGGAATTTCATAGTGCGCTGCTAACCCTTCCCAATAACGAATACGGTTAACGGGTTGGCCTTTGTCTTTGTTCTGCTCGCCACATTCAATACCACCATTGATCACGTTGATTGTGGTACCAAAGCCATAACCAATACCCGCATCCAATTCGCGTTGAGATGGCGTCCAAGTGCGGTCGATGACATGCAGCATAGCTGGTTTAGGTGCTTGAGGGGTAAGGAAAAACCAAATAGCAGAAGCTAAGTTCAACCAAGAGTCCGCCACTAAGCCCGGATTGTTGAGAAGCACCGTCGCGTCACCATCAAACATCACTTCAGAGAACGCGCCATAATTAAAATGGTAAGAAAGCTGTTTAGCACCACGTCCGAAGTAGCCCTGTCCCGCAGCACATGGCCAACGGGCATTCTGCCAATCGTTCTGACCACAACCGGTGGTGTAACCTTCTTGGCCTTCAGACCAACCCATTTCGCGAACATGCACCAGCGCTTGCTGCCACTCTTCTAGAGCTAATGGATTATCAGAGGTGTTGTCTATCGCGATATGCCCACCCGTCTCTTGTGAAAAGTGAGCAAAGGCCGTGATGATGGATTTTTTACAGATAGCATCAGAATCACGGCCATCGGTGTACTCTCCACAGAAGGCTGGGAATTTGCCAATTGCACGTAAGAAGCGAGTGTAGGTGTATTCTGGCGCTGCCATCTGAGTGAGGAAGTTCCATTCCGATTGAGGGAACACGCGCTCTACACGCTTTACGTTTTCAGGGTTGGAGGGGGAACCGGGTTCAATCGCTTCAACGATTGTATTCGGGCGAGTTTGAAGGGCCTGTGACCAGATCGCATACATAGGATCGGATGTTTTCGCTTGTTCAGCAGCTTGTAGAGCCGACTTTTCAACAAGGTAACCATTCGGATTTTGCGGATCAGGTTGAATGTTCAAAGACGCATGACTTTGCGCTGCTAAAGTGCAGCCCAGTACTGTCGCCAAATATTTGATTTTTAACATGATGGATTCTCTTATCTGTCCTTAATAAGTCCATCAAAGAGTATGCTTCACATGTGGAATGGCCTAGCTGTAGCTGTGTGAATTTATAAAAAGTGTGAGTGATCTTTTTGATACATGGCTCAGCACAACAAAGCGTCTCATGGTTTCTTGAGCTGATATCTAGTTTCCAACTCATTTGGTTTCTAGTTATTGTTCATTTGATTTCGAGGTATTGCTCATAAGCCTTTAATGTAATGAATCAATATAATCAATCGAAAAGAAAAAAGCCCCGAACTGAGTTCGAGGCTTAAGATCTTAATCAAAGCTGGTTAAATCTCTAAGAGATTATTCCCACTCGATAGTTGCTGGTGGCTTACCAGAAATATCGTAAACAACACGTGAAATGCCGTTAACTTCGTTGATAATACGGTTAGAAACCTTACCTAGGAAGTCGTATGGTAGGTGTGCCCAGTGAGCAGTCATGAAGTCGATAGTTTCTACGGCACGTAGAGATACAACCCAATCGTACTTACGGCCATCGCCCATTACGCCAACTGAACGTACTGGTAGGAATACCGTGAATGCTTGAGATACTTTGTGGTAAAGGTCAGCAGCGTGAAGCTCTTCAATGAAGATCGCATCTGCGCGACGCAGTAGATCACAGTACTCTTTCTTCACTTCGCCAAGTACACGAACACCTAGACCTGGACCCGGGAATGGGTGGCGGTAAAGCATGTTGTATGGAAGACCAAGCTCTAGACCGATCTTACGTACTTCATCTTTAAACAGCTCACGTAGAGGCTCAACAAGGCCCATTTCCATATCATCAGGAAGACCACCAACGTTGTGGTGAGATTTGATTACGTGTGCTTTACCTGTCTTAGATGCAGCAGACTCGATTACGTCTGGGTAGATAGTACCCTGAGCAAGCCATTTAGCATTCTTCAGTTTCTTAGACTCTTCATCGAAGATATCTACGAATACGTGACCAATGATCTTACGCTTAGCTTCTGGTTCAGCTTCGCCTTCAAGAGCATCAAGGAAACGTTGCTCAGCATCTACTTTGATGATGTTTAGGCCAAACTTGTTGCCGAACATCTCCATAACCTGCTCACCTTCGTTTAAACGAAGAAGGCCGTTATCAACAAATACACATGTTAGTTTGTCGCCGATAGCTCGGTGAGCAAGCATCGCAACTACAGATGAATCAACACCACCAGAAAGACCAAGGATAACTTCGTCGTCACCTACTTGTTCTTTAATACGTGCAACTGCATCTTCAATGATTGAAGCTGAAGTCCACAGACCTTCACAACCACATACGTTAAGAACGAAGTTCTCAAGCATTTTCAGGCCGTTTTTAGTGTGTGTTACTTCTGGGTGGAATTGAACACCGAAGTACTTCTTCTCTTCGTTTGCCATTGCAGCGTATGGGCAAGTGTCTGTTTCAGCGATCTTTGTGAAATCAGCTGGAATCTCAACTACTTTGTCGCCGTGGCTCATCCAAACATCTTGAGTAGACTCAAGGTCTGCGAAAAGTGCAGATTCACCAGTTACTTGTACAGCAGCGTAGCCGAACTCGCGTTCAGTAGACGTTGCTACTTTACCGCCAAGTTGCTCAGCCATAGTTTGCATGCCGTAGCAGATACCGAATACAGGAACACCTGAATCAAATACGTACTGAGGTGCACGTGGAGAGTTCTCTTCCGTTACACTTTCAGGGCCACCAGATAGGATGATACCGTCTGGATTGAATTCACGAATATCCGCTTCTTCTACGTCCCAGCTCCAAAGTTCACAGTAAACACCGATCTCACGAATACGACGAGCTACTAGCTGTGTGTATTGAGAACCGAAGTCCAGAATTAGAATACGTTGGTCATGAATATTTTTAGTCATTGTAAGCAGTCTTATTGGCTATGTGATAAAACGGAGGCGAGTTTACTCACCTCTGATTAACTCTTCAAGAAATAAAGCAAACGTTTTCGTTAGATATCTTTAACCACGTGTTTTGAGAAAATCGGACTTTTAACAAAACAGGCGGTAGATATAATACCAATCACAGTAAGTAAGTGTTCAGGAATAGCGTAGGAAAAAAGCCTGAGAACGAGGCAGGATTTTCTGATAAGTAGTTATTCTACAATCAAAAATTCTAACGAAGTTATCGAGGTTTTTAACAAGCTAGGATGACCAGTTATTTACTACGATTGGTATATTAATGTGCCGACTAAATCAGCACATTATTCAAACGTTTGGACGTATTATTAACCTAAACGGTAGTTAGGTGCTTCTTTCGTGATTTGAACATCGTGTACGTGAGATTCTTTCATGCCCGCACCAGAGATACGAACAAACTCAGCTTTAGTACGCATGTCTTCAACAGTTGCAGAACCCGTTAGGCCCATGCTTGAGCGTAGACCGCCCATCTGTTGGTGAACGATCTCTTTTAGACGACCTTTGTATGCGATACGACCTTCAATACCTTCTGGAACAAGCTTGTCTGCAGCGTTGTCAGATTGGAAGTAACGGTCAGAAGAGCCTTGAGACATAGCGCCAAGAGAACCCATACCACGGTAAGACTTGTAAGAACGACCGTTGTAAAGGATAACTTCACCCGGTGCTTCTTCAGTACCAGCGAACATTGAACCAACCATCACACAAGATGCGCCAGCAACGATAGCTTTACAGATATCGCCAGAGAAGCGGATACCGCCATCTGCGATTACTGGAATACCGTATTCGTTTGCAACTTCCGCTGCGTCTGCGATTGCTGTTACTTGAGGAACACCAACACCAGTAACGATACGAGTCGTACAGATTGAACCTGGGCCGATACCAACTTTAACTGCACTAACACCCGCTTCGATAAGAGCACGTGCGCCAGCACCAGTTGCTACGTTACCACCGATGATTTGTAGATCAGGGTATGCAGCGCGAGTTTCGCGGATACGGTTAAGTACGCCTTCAGAGTGACCGTGTGAAGAGTCGATAAGTAGAACGTCTACGCCAGCTTCAACTAGAGCAGCAACACGCTCTTCGTTACCAGCACCAGCACCAACAGCTGCACCTACACGTAGGCTGCCGCGCTCATCTTTACATGCGTTTGGTTTACGTTCTGCTTTGTGGAAATCTTTTGCAGTGATCATTCCAGTCAGTTGGAAGTCATCATTTACAACAAGAACTTTTTCAACACGCGCTTCGTGCATTTTCTCTTGAACTTCTTCACGAGTTGCACCTTCTTTAACAGAAGCAAGGCGAGCTTTAGGCGTCATTACTACATCAACTTTCTTAGAAAGGTCAGTAACAAAGCGAACGTCACGGCCAGTAATGATACCAACCAATTCGTTTGTTTCAGTAACAACAGGGAAACCGGCGAAGCCGTGTTTTTGAGTAAGGGCTACAACATCAGCGATTGTCGCGTCAGGGCTTACAGTTACTGGGTGAGAAACCACACCAGCTTCGTAAATTTTAACCTGGCGAACCATTTCAGCTTGCTGCTCGATTGACATATTCTTATGAATAAAGCCAATACCACCTTCTTGCGCAAGGGCAATTGCTAGGCGTGCTTCCGTAACAGTATCCATCGATGCAGAGATCATTGGGATGTTTAAAGAAATGTTTTTCGTTAACTGAGTGCGAAGATCAGCTGTGTTCGGAAGAACGGTTGAGTGTGCTGGGACGAGTAAAACGTCATCAAAAGTTAAAGCTTCTTTTGCGATTCGTAG
This sequence comes from Vibrio sp. 10N.222.55.A1, assembly GCF_041473835.1. Classification (NCBI taxonomy): domain Bacteria; kingdom Pseudomonadati; phylum Pseudomonadota; class Gammaproteobacteria; order Vibrionales; family Vibrionaceae; genus Vibrio; species Vibrio sp. 10N.222.55.A1. The sequence continues at coordinate 49,978 of NZ_JBFRSX010000025.1, forward strand.
CATTTGCAATATCTCACAACAAAGGTGTTAAAAGGAGTAAACCCAACTTTATCGTTTCGCATAATAAAGTGATTTGGATTTGATATTGCAGACGGATTATACGCACGGCGAAATCGCTTGGCTACACATTTTTGTATTTTTAATTTGCATTTACCCCCTTGCTATGTATTATATTGCCGCTATCTTCCATACTCACGCCCTGTGAGATTCCAAGAAAGACCTTCCTTCAAGGAAAGATAGTGCTTCTATGACTAATCCAAACATCTTTACTGTTTCTCGCCTCAACTCAGAGGTTCGTCTCCTATTAGAAAACGAAATGGGAATAGTCTGGCTCGTTGGTGAAATCTCAAACTTCTCTGCACCTGTCTCTGGTCACTGGTACCTCACGCTAAAAGACTCTCGCGCTCAAGTTAAATGCGCCATGTTTCGTGGCAATAACCGCCGTGTGACCTTTAAGCCTCAGAACGGCAATCAAGTTTTAGTCAAAGCTCGCCTATCTCTTTACGAGCCACGCGGTGACTACCAACTGATCATCGAAAGCATGCAGCCAGAGGGTGACGGTAAACTTCAGCAAGAATTTGAAAAGCTGAAGATGAACCTTGCCGCAGAAGGACTGTTTGCTCAATCAAGTAAGCAAGCTCTTCCTGAACACCCAAAACGTGTTGGCGTTATCACATCTAAAACCGGTGCAGCGCTGTTTGATATTCTTGATGTACTAAAAAGGCGCGATCCTTCGCTACCGGTTGTGGTTTACCCGACCATGGTTCAAGGCGAAGAGGCGGCGATTCAGATTGCCCAAGCGATTGGACGCGCTAACGAACGCAATGAATGTGATGTGTTAATCGTCGGCCGTGGTGGCGGCTCACTGGAAGACCTATGGTGCTTCAATAACGAGATCGTAGCTCGCACAATCGCAGCAAGCCAAATCCCGATTATCAGCGCCGTTGGCCACGAAGTGGATGTCACTATCGCTGATTTCGTTGCCGATATGCGTGCCCCAACGCCATCAGCTGCCGCAGAATTGGTTAGCCGTGATAACAGTCATAAAGAACAAGCTTTCGCGTCTAAACGTGCTCGCTTAGTCAGTGCGATTCGTCATGTGTTAATCAAACAGGCGCAATCAACTCAAACGTTGAAATACCGCTTAGAGAAGCAACACCCTAGCTACCAACTTCAAAAGCAGAGTCAGCAGCTTGATGACCTAGATATGCGTTTGCGTCGTGGTATGACTCAATACCTAAAACAGCATGCACAGCGTGTTGAACGTAAACAGCACCAGCTTCAATTGAACTCGCCAGTGAAACGCCTTGGCGAACAGAAACTGCATCTGCAACGTTCAGAGCAAAAGCTATTGGATGCAATGGACAAGACATTACTAACCACTCGCCACCAGCTCGCTATGGCTGCAGAGAAGTTAGAGACCGTTAGTCCACTGGCAACCCTAAAGCGTGGCTACAGCATTACTCATTCAGAATCGAGCAAGACGGTATCATCGATTAACGATGTCGAAGTCGGTGAAGTGATCACCACTCAAGTTGAAGACGGTGTGATTGAGTCGCAAGTGACCACAAGAGTGACTAAGAGCGAGCTTTAAGTTCGACCTAACGTTTCAAACCAGAAAGCCCTATCGATAATCGACAGGGCTTTTTAGTATCTAACGCTTTCAAAAAACTAACCTATTCCAACCCTACTCAGTAGTAGAAGGCTCCTTCATGGTTAGCATCCCTTCAGTCACAATAAAGTTGATGATGAAGTCTAGCCCTTGGCTCTCTTTGAGGTTGGTGAACACGTATGGCTTGGTTGGACGCATGCGTTGTGTGTCTTGCTCCATCACCTCAAGTGACGCACCCACATATGGTGCTAAATCGATCTTATTGATAACCAGCAGATCAGAACGCGTAATACCCGGTCCGCCTTTACGTGGGATCTTCTCCCCTTCCGCTACATCAATCACGTAGATGGTAAGATCGGCTAATTCAGGGCTGAACGTCGCACTCAAGTTATCACCGCCACTTTCGACGAATACCACATCGAGGTTCTTATGCAGCTTGGCAAGCTCTTCTACCGCAGCTAAGTTCATCGACGCATCTTCACGGATCGCCGTGTGCGGACAGCCACCCGTTTCAACACCAATAATACGATCTGGTTCTAGAGCCTCTGCTCGCGTAAGTATCTTGGCATCTTCTTGAGTGTAGATGTCGTTGGTTACCACTGCGATATTGAGCTTGTCGCGAATCGCTTTACAAAGCACTTCTAATAGCGCTGTTTTACCAGACCCTACCGGGCCGCCAATACCAATTCGAAGTGGTTGCTTATAACTTTCCATTGTCTACTTCCTTATATTCTTTTTGCTACATCGTTCGCGCTAACCGCTACGAACGAAATAGTCGTGTGTATTGTGTTTCGTGCAATGAACTCGCTAATGCCATCGAAGGCGAAAAGCTGCCTATCATCCAATCTTCTATCGTGCGGGCCTTTTCGATCACCTCAGGAAAGGTGTTGGTGATATTAATCAATGCCAACTGACCATCGGTTTGACCTAAAGGCACTAACTTGACCCCTGCGGTAACGATGTTTTCAAGCCAACTCCATAAATAACCCTGCTTGAGGCTCTCTAAATCAATACCCCAATGCTGAGCCGCCATACACATGCCCAACAATTGGTTTGGATGACTATCAACAGAATCCACCAGCGAAATATCGATATCCAAGCGCTTCAACAAGGTGTTCAATGCATGCCCACGCTGCTTTTCTTCCGCTCGCAATTCACTGGTTTCACGGCTTGAGTATAAGTAGTTACACCAATGCTCAATCTCATCGATTTCACCCTTTTCTAGCGCGTGATAAAGACGCTCTAAGATAGGTAATTCCAAAGTTGCGACACTGGAACTGACGATGGTATTAAGCCACTGTTCCATGCTGTTGCGATCGGTCACCCACCCCGCTTCAACCGCTAACTCTAAGCCTTGCGAATAAGTGAACCCACCAATCGGCAACGATGGACTGATCAATTGAAACAGACGATAGACGGCTACATTTTCTGTTGTGGTCATAATCGTGCCCTCAGTCTTCCAGAATCAAATAAGTTCGAGAGCCTACGCGCCTAACAGCAATAGTGCGCTTGCTGAAGCCACGCCGACTGACAACCATTTAGAGTAAACCGCGCGACCAACAAAAGTACCGATAACCATCAGAGCCAAAGCACTGATACTCATGCCTGTTGCGAACTGAGTCAGGTTGCTCGCGGCTTCAACGCCGTGTGCGTAACCATGGAAAAACAACATAGCAATCGAAGCAACTAATACGCTGTTTACACGCTTGGTTGATGGTGAGAATACATGCCATAAACATAAGCTGACGACAAACAGAGAAGCGATAATGGCAGGCTCAACAATCACAGAGAAACCTAGGGCTTGGCCTGCGATAAGCCCTACCACTAAAGACACCAATCCACCGCCAATCAGAGCTGCTTTTGTCTTGGTGGAAAATGACAGTGCGCCAATTAATAAACCGAAAGCGATCAGCATGATCAGATGATCCATGCCAGTCACAGGGTGAGTTAAGCCAGACATAAACGAGTGAGACTCATGAACTGAATGCGCCCCATGTCCTGGGTGAGCGAAAGCCATCGTTGATGTTGTTAGAGAAGCTATTGTGAAAGTGCATAAGCCTGCAGCTGTTTTAAAGTTCATCGCGAGTTCCTTGCTTTATACCAATCGTAGTAAATAATTGCTCACCCTAGCTTGCTAAAATGCTCGATAACTGCGTTATAATTTTTGATTGTAGAATAACTACTTATCGAAAAATTATGCCTTGTTCTCAAGCCTTTTTTCTGCGCTATTGTTGATCACTTACTTACTGTGATTGGTATTATTGTTATTAATATCGTTGTTATATAAATCGTTTAGTGAGTCATCAATGACTCGATTAATGATGGTGATGATGTCCACCAGAGCGACCGCCATAAGCACCGCCTTCTGGTTCAAACGGTTGTTTCTCAGTGGTCACTTTCGCGCCTAAGCCTTCAACCATTTCATCTAAAACATGGTCGTGTTGATAACGAACCCAACCCGCTTCCACTTGCAGCGGAACATGACGGTTACCAAGGTGATACGCCACTCGCGTTAACAGGAGCAAGTCTTCACAGTAAACAGTCGAAACGGTTTCTGGTGCCGCTTTCACTTCTACGACTAAACCGCATTTACTTGAGAGTTGTTCGCCACCACGCAAGATATGACCTCGTGGTAGAAACAGTCCGGCATTGCGCCCGTCATCGAGCATCACCTTAAGACGGCTCTTAATGCGGCTATCGATCGGCAGGCTTAAGTAGCCGTCCGGTGCATTTTGTATTTGAGTATTCAGTTGAGTCAGTTCAATCATGCTATTACCTCAATCTCCTTGTGAGATTTATAACGTTTAAATTAGGAGCCTTCAGCCTAAAAGCCCTTAGCTAAGAGCTAGAACAAGAGCCTTCAGCTCAGCGCTAAAATAAAAGCCTTCAGCCGAGCTCTTAAAATAGAAAATACCGTTGTGCCATTGGTAGTTCTTCAGCAGGCTCACAAGTTAGCAATTCACCATCGGCGCGTACTTGATACGTCTGAGAGTCGACCTCAATTTTTGGCATCCAATCGTTGAGCTTCATGTCGGCTTTGCTGATATTTCGGCAGTTGCTCACAACACCAATCAAGCTCTGCAAACCCAATTGCTTATCAATGTTCTGCGCCTTGGCTTCCTTAGAAACAAACAACATTGATGTGTTTTGACATGCCTTGCCGTAGCTACCAAACATTGAACGGTAATGGACTGGCTGAGGTGTTGGGATTGAAGCATTTGGGTCACCCATCGGCGCCATGGCGATCATGCCGCCTTTCAAAATCACACTAGGTTTCACACCAAAGAAAGCGGGCTTCCACAACACTAAGTCTGCTAATTTCCCTGCTTCGATAGAACCGATTTCATGAGACATACCATGAGTGATCGCTGGGTTGATGGTGTACTTAGCGACATAGCGTCTTAATCGGAAGTTATCGCTGTAGTCTGAATCTTCTTTTAGGCTGCCGCGCTGAACTTTCATCTTGTGCGCAGTTTGCCAAGTTCGACTGATCACCTCGCCTACACGTCCCATTGCTTGTGAGTCCGAAGCGATCATCGAAAAGGCACCTAAGTCATGAAGAATGTCTTCTGCGGCAATGGTTTCACGGCGGATACGTGACTCTGCGAACGCGACATCTTCAGCAATCGATGGTGACAAGTGATGACAGACCATCAACATGTCTAAGTGCTCATCGACGGTATTGATGGTGTAAGGGCGTGTTGGATTGGTTGAGGAAGGCAAAACATTCGGCTCACCTGCAGCACGAATAATATCGGGAGCATGACCACCGCCCGCACCTTCGGTGTGATAGGTATGAATCACGCGGTCGCCGATTGCGCCAAGTGTCGATTCAACAAAACCAGATTCATTCAGAGTGTCGGTATGAATCGCAACTTGTACGTCCATCTCGTCAGCCACACTCAAACAGGTATCGATTGAAGCGGGAGTGGTTCCCCAGTCTTCGTGTAACTTCAAACCCACCGCGCCTGCCGCTACTTGCTCACGTAGTGCTTCTGGCTGACTGGCATTGCCTTTGCCTAACAAACCAAAGTTCATCGGGAATTGATCGAGTGACTCTAGCATGCGGTGCATGTTCCAAGGCCCCGGTGTGCATGTGGTCGCGTTAGTACCTGTGTTTGGTCCAGTGCCACCGCCGATCATGGTTGTCACACCTGACGCCAGTGCTTCTTCAATCTGTTGTGGGCAAATAAAATGAATGTGTGAATCAATACCACCAGCAGTCAAGATTGAACCTTCGCCTGCTAAAATTTCCGTGCCCGGGCCAATCACAATATCAACGCCCGGTTGAACATCTGGGTTGCCCGCTTTGCCCAATGCCTGAACTCGACCATCTTTGACTGCGACATCGGCTTTTACGATGCCCCAGTAATCCAACACAATCGCGTTAGTGATCACCAAATCTGGAGTTTCGGCACTTGGACGTTGGCTTTGCCCTTGTCCATCACGGATAACTTTGCCGCCGCCGAATTTCACTTCGTCGCCGTATACGGTGTAATCTTTTTCAACTTCTAGCCATAAATAAGTGTCAGCAAGACGCACTCGGTCACCGACTGTTGGCCCAAACATTTCGGCATAAGCCTGTTTGGATATCGTCGCCATGTTCAATCCTTTGTTATTTTCATTATTCCGTGGGAGCGCTTAGAGCTTGCCCATCACCTTTCCTTGGAAGCCATAGATCTCTAACTTACCGGCGTAACGCACTAACTCGACGCTCCGCGACTGACCCGGCTCAAAGCGGGTTGCGGTGCCCGCAGGAATATTGAGTCGAAAACCTTTAGTGGCTTCTCGGTCAAAGATCAGCGAAGGGTTTGCTTCATAGAAGTGGTAATGAGAGCCAATTTGAACAGGACGATCGCCAATGTTTTGTACCTTAACGGACGTTGTGTCTCGGCCTTCATTGAGAGTGATGTCACCCGGTGCGGTTTCTACTTTTCCGGGAACGAATCCTGAGTATTGTTTTGTGGAACCAGCCATATTACTTCTCCCTACACGATAGGTTCATGAACGGTCACCAGCTTGGTGCCATCAGGAAAAGTGGCTTCGACTTGTACATCAGGGATCATGGAAGGGATCCCCTCCATAACGTCATCGACAGTAAGAAGTGTGCGTCCAAAATCCATTAATTCTGAAACGGTTTTACCCTCGCGGGCACCTTCGAGAATGGCACTGCTGATCAGTGCGATAGATTCTGGGTAGTTGAGCTTTAAGCCTTTTTGCTTGCGCTGCTGTGCCAGCATTCCTGCGCAGAAGATAAGTAGCTTATCTTTTTCTCTTGGTGTTAATTCCATTTAGCCGCCCGCTGTTAGTGTTGTTTTCTTATTGCTCAAAAACGCATGAGCAGTAAGTGGGATTCAATCACAGCAAGCTTGAAAAAATGTACCTAGGGTCGGAAGTCACCCTAGGTACAAAAAGGGCTAATCGCTAAGTCGCCCAAATCCTTGGTAAATCAGGAGTCGTACCACATAAATGAGAGCGAGTTGCTTGCCAAATCTGACCAAAGGCTTGGAGGATATCTTCACTCCAATTACCCAAGGCTCGCACCACAATCAATCCTTCTATCTGAGTAGCACCCAATATTAATGTGGGCTCACTCGACGTTTTTGATGTAACTGATTGCTGTGAAGCTTGCTGTGTAATAGATATGAGCAAGCTCTGTACCAACTCTAGATCTTGCTTCTCATTTGAGGTGATATAAAAGGTTCCCATCATTGAATAATCAAGTAACCCCATATTTATCATTAACTTATCGCCACCATGAAAATTAAAGCCTTCAGTCAGAAGCCTTTGATTATCAAGATAGATTTCTGTTTTCCCAACGAGATGACCATGCTCGAATCCCTCATTCTGTGCAGGGCGTCCAAAACAGTGCATCTCCCAACCCCAAAACTGTGCACCCTTTTCTAGGCGAATTTCAGTATCTAAACGAACGTGTGCATTCGGGAAAAAGATGTTCTCTTGCGGCATCCATTCCAAGCGTGCATCTTTCTTCACTCGTAGGGTCTGCTTCTGCTTGGCGTACTTGTTGTTTGAGCGATAAAACTTGGTCGCACCGGGTGTGGTAATCAACGCGTGAGCACCGTGCTCAAGATTCACGTTAATATTGAGAGTGTCACCACCTACCACTCCGCCGGGGGGATGGAGTAAGTAGGTGTGACACGTTTCCCCATCAGGATACAGGGGGCGTTGCACCGCAAGCGGACCAGACTGCTGACGATTCTTTAATACGGTTTTATCACCGCGGTCGACAAAAGTCAGATTTAGGCTTGCTTGCCAACCATCTCGAATATCTTGTTCGATGGTTTCATTCAGAGATAAAGCTTCTACTAAAGAAGCCTTGCTTACTTCATTCGGAGAAAAGAGAGAATTCATACGGTTAGGTACTCCTTAATCAAGGACTCATCGAGCCCTGTCATTTCACCTTCTGCCACTTGGCGTCCACGGTCGATAATGCAAAAACGGTCACCGACCTTTCTTGCAAACGGCAGCTTCTGTTCAACCAACAGAACCGTGAGCCCCATTTTCTCGTTGAGCATGCGAATGATGTCGCCAATCTCTTGCACAATATTGGGTTGAATACCCTCCGTCGGCTCATCCAAGATCAATAGCTTTGGATTAACCACCAGCGCACGCCCAATCGCTAGCTGTTGCTGCTGGCCACCCGATAAATCACCACCGCGACGATGTAGCATCTCTTTTAACACTGGGAAAATATCGAAGATGAATTCAGGGATCTTGCGGTCACCCTTTTTACGAATCGGTAAACCGACCTCTAGATTTTCTTGAACAGTGAGCATTGGGAAGATCTGGCGACCTTGCGGTACATAGCCGATCCCTTGGCGTGGACGGTCCTCGGCATCGGTTTTCAAAAGTGACTCACCCGATAAGGAGATGTCACCGCTTTCAACCTTCACCAACCCCATAATGCATTGCAGTAAGGTGGTTTTACCGACACCATTTCGCCCCATTAGCACCGTGCATTTACCTTCTGGGATCTGCATATCCAAATCCCACAGCGTGTGGCTCTCACCGTAATATTGATTAACTGATTTAACCTCTAGCATCCTATTCTCCGAGATAAACTTGTTTAACTTCAGGGTGAGCCTGCACTTGATCCATGGTGCCTTCAGCCAACACATGACCTTGATGAAGCACGGTGACATGGCTGGCGATAGAACGAACGAAATCCATATCATGTTCAACGACCACAACCGAGTGCTTACCTGCCAGTGAGTTAAGTAACTCAGAGGTGCGATCCATTTCTTGGTGAGTCATACCTGCCACGGGTTCATCCACCAGCAACAGCTTAGGGTTTTGCATCAATAGCATGCCGATCTCTAACCACTGCTTTTGTCCGTGAGACAGGTTACCTGCCAAATTCGCCGCTTCGTCTTTTAAATGAATCAGCTCAAGTACCGAGGTCAATTTGTCTTTCTGTTCACCAGACATCACAGCGGTGAACGTCGCCCACACTGAGCGGTCACCGGCCATGGCTAATTCAAGGTTCTGCCACACAGTTAAACACTCAATCACGGTCGGTTTTTGGAATTTACGCCCAACGCCTGCATTGGCGATTTCGGCTTCGTTCATCTTCAATAAGTTGATGTTCGAACCCAACCACACCTCGCCGGTGTCTGGCTTAGTTTTACCTGTGATAATGTCCATCATGGTGGTTTTACCTGCGCCATTAGGACCTATGATACAGCGTAGCTCTCCCTCTTTGATGTAGAGGTTGAGGTCGTTTATCGCTTGGAAACCATCGAAGCTTTTGTTGACGCCTTCGACATACAACAGCACGTTATGTCGAGTATCGATGGCAGGATGAATATCGGGTTTGAGGTAATCAAAGACTTCGTCTCGACGAGTGAACGCCTGAACCGATTCCTTTACGCTATTAAATGTGGTCATGCGATCACCTCCTTGGCCTTGTGCTGATCATCCTTATCTTTATCTTGGTTTTTCCCATTTGATGCCTTGCGCAGCTGCTGCCACTTTTCACTGACAAAGCCAATCACACCTTGTGGGAAGTACATGGTTGAGAGTACGAATAGTCCACCCAGAGCAAACAGCCACACCTCCGGGAACTCAACCGTAAACCAACTCTTGGCGTAGTTGATGATCAATGCACCGACAATGGCACCAAACAGAGTGGCACGACCGCCTAAGGCTACCCAAACCACAATCTCAATCGAGTTAAGAGGAGCAAATTCTCCCGGGTTAATGATGCCAACTTGAGGGACATATAAAGCCCCAGCAATACCAGCAATAACCGCTGAAAGAACGAAGACCCACAGCTTGATGCCATCGACGTCGTAGCCCATAAAGCGAGTACGTGACTCTGTATCACGAATCGCCAGTGCCACACTACCTAATCGACTGGTCACCACCATGCGACACGCGATGTAGCTGAGAATAAGCGCAATACCAGTCGCGACAAACAGACCTATCTTGACCGCATCACTCTGTAAGCTCAGGCCGATGATGTCTTTGAAATCCGTCAGCCCGTTGTTACCACCAAAGCCCATCTCGTTGCGGAAAAATGCCAGCATCAATGCGTAAGTTAACGCCTGAGTCATGATAGAAAGGTAAACCCCTGACACGCGAGAGCGAAAAGCCAGATAACCAAACAAGTAAGCCAACGCGCCCGGCACCAACACCACCATCAAGCAGGCGAACCAGAACTGATCAAAGCCCTGCCAAAACCACGGCAGCGCAGACCAATCAAGGAACACCATGAAATCTGGTAAGACTGGATCACCATAAACCCCACGGTCACCAATCTGACGCATCAAGTACATGCCCATCGCATAACCACCAAGCGCAAAGAAAGCACCGTGACCAAGACTCAAGATTCCGAGATAGCCCCACACTAGATCGAGCGCCAACGCCAACATTGCGTAGCTCAGGTATTTGCCCATTAGTGAGATAGTGAAAGTCTCGACATGAAGCGGGTGCCCACTTGGTAACATGGTGTTAGCCAGTGGGATAAGAATGACGGCCGCAAGAATGGCAAGGATGGTCAGTTGGCCACCTTTGTCACCACGCATTGCCGAAAGTACAAATGATTTTGACTGCATGATGTTGTCCTTAACCTTCAGCCGCACGACCACGTTGCGGGAAGAGTCCGCGTGGGCGTTTTTGAATAAACAGAATGATGAAAACCAGTACCAGAATCTTGGCGAGAACCGCACCAGCCCATGGTTCTAAAATCTTGTTGAAAAGACCAAGGCTTAAGCCAGCGACTAGCGTGCCCCATAGGTTGCCAACCCCGCCAAATACCACCACCATGAATGAGTCGATGATGTATGCCTGCCCCATATTTGGACCCACGTTGGTCAGTTGAGAAAGTGCCACACCCGCGACACCCGCAACGCCAGCGCCTAAACCGAAGGTCATCGCATCAACTCGCTCAGAACGAATACCCATCGCACGAGCCATGCCACGGTTTTGAGAAACCGCACGAACCTGTAAGCCTAGTGGTGTCTTTTTCAGAACCATTAATAAGCCCATAAACACCAAACCACAGAACAGGATGATATAAAGTCGGTTGTAAGTCAGGGACAACATTGGGTTCAATTGAAGTGCGCCAGACATCCATTCAGGTGTGCTCACTGAGCGGTTCAAAGGAGAGAAAATCGAGCGAACAGCCTGCTGCAAGATTAAGCTAATACCAAAGGTCGCGAGTAAGGTTTCCAATGGGCGACCATAAAGATGACGAATCACACTTCGCTCAATCGCAATGCCCACTAAGCCAGAAACAATGAATGCCGCTGGAATGGAAAGTATCAGCGCTAGGCCAATATGATTCGGCATCAACAACTGCAATACGTAGGTGGTGTAAGCGCCAATCATGATCAGCTCGCCATGAGCCATGTTGATAACGCCCATCACACCAAAGGTAATCGCTAAGCCAATGCCTGCCAGTACCAATACCGAGCCTAAGCTCAAACCGAAGAATACGGTTTCTACACCCGAATAGAGTGCTTGGCTTTGTTGATAGCTATCCATCGCACGTTCTGCTGCAGCGGTAATGCTTGGATCTTGCTCAGTGTTTAACAGTTGATTCAGTGTTTTCAGAACCACCGAGTGTTTGAAGTCACCAACTCGTTCAATTGAAGCCACACGATCTTCAATGGTGGCACTGTTATTAAGAGAAGTGGCAATCGCTAACGACAAATCCATTAGCTCAGCTACTTTGCCATCTGATTCATTGGCTCTGAGTTCAGTTAGTCGTTCGATAATGTCAGCGTCTTTGGTTCCTAACAAATCCAAAACCGCCTTATAACGCACATCAGGGTTGCCGCTGTTCAGTCCAATCGAGGCTATTTCCCCGCGTAATATCCCGCGAAGTTTGTTATTCACACGAACCTTTTTAAACTGTCTCGCATTCTCGATATTAAGCGTTGAATCATCCCATACTGACTGAGCTGACGTCGCTGTTTTGATACTTTGAATGAGGTAGAGCTGTTTGTACTGCTCGCTCTGTTTCTCATTGAAGTAGTAAAGGTTTCCGTTTAACCAGCCATCTAAAATAGCTTTCGACACGTCTCCTGTTTGCGTCTCAATCACCCAATCGATAGCTAATTCTTTATCCGATGTTTTCTTACCAACTAGCGCCTTGGTAAAGCTAGCTTCATCCGTTATTCCAGCAAAAGCCAACTGAGCACTGACTGCCATGAGCAACAGCACTTTAAATACGTTTAATACGTTTTTCATCCCTGCTTCCTTAACCAACCAAGTTAGATATTGTTATTTTTACTTGGAGGATGTGTGGATAGTGGTTGTTACCTGAAACGATGAGCCTTCCGTTCGCTTCGCCCGTTAAACAGACGCGTTCTTCCCAAACCGGAAGGCTCAATATTCCTGAATTGACGATCTAGTTACCGCCAGAACACTTCTTCGTTTCGACGTTAAACGCACCACATGAGAATGGCTTCGACCAGCTAGAGAACAGTTTTGCCGATTCAGGTAAGTAACTCGACCAAGCATCACCCGCCACTAGTCCAGTGGTTTCCCAAACGATATCGAATTGACCATCGTCTTGGATTTCACCGATCAGGACTGGTTTAGTAATGTGGTGGTTTGGCAGCATGGTAGAGTAGCCGCCAGAAAGGTTAGGTACAGACACGCCAATCAAGGCATCTTGCACAGATTCAGGATCGGTTGTGCCCGCATTAGTGACCGCTTGAGCCCACATATTGAAGCCAACATAGTGCGCTTCCATTGGGTCATTGGTGACACGCTTTTCACTCTTGATGAACGACTGCCACGTTTCAACGAACTCTTCATTAGCTTCAGTATCAACACTCATGAAGTAGTTCCATGCCGCTAGATGACCAACCAATGGTTCTGTGTCCATGCCTGACAGTTCTTCTTCACCAACAGAGAATGCAATAACTGGGATGTCTTCAGATGAAATGCCTTGAGCGCCTAGCTCTTTATAGAAAGGTACGTTCGCATCGCCGTTTACAGTAGAAACCACAGCGGTTTTCTTGCCAGCTTCACCGAACTTTTTGATGTCTGAAACGATAGATTGCCAATCAGAGTGACCAAATGGCGTGTAGTTGATCATGATGTCTTCTTCTGCGACACCTTTATCTTTTAGGTAGGCTTCTAAGATCTTATTGGTTGTACGTGGATAAACGTAATCGGTACCTGCAAGTACCCAGCGCTCGACTTCAAGCTCTTCCATCAAGTAATCCACTGCTGGGATCGCTTGTTGGTTTGGCGCGGCACCGGTGTAGAAAACGTTTTTAGAAGACTCTTCACCTTCATACTGTACTGGGTAGAAAAGGATGCTGTTGAGTTCTTCAAAGACAGGTAGCATGGATTTACGTGATACCGACGTCCAACCACCGAACACCACATCCACTTTCTCTTTTTCGATAAGCTCACGCGCTTTCTCAGCAAATAGCGGCCAGTTTGACGCAGGGTCAACCACGACAGGCTCTAGCTTCTTACCAAGCAAACCGCCCTTTTTGTTCTGCTCTTCGATGAGCATTAGCACGGTATCTTTTAGCGTTGTCTCACTGATCGCCATGGTGCCAGAGAGTGAGTGTAGAACACCGACCTTGATGGTCTCATCAGCAGCAAACACTGTTGCAGAAGAAAATGAAAGTGTTGTACACAGTGCAGCTAGCGATAAATTGAACACCTTGTTCATGATATTACTCCATAATTGTATTTTTGTTATTCAATTACAGAGTTACAAGAAGAGTGCCAAACTTATAAACCAACGAAATTATTTATAAGTAATTGTATTAATAGAATTTAAAAGAAACTCACACCAATAGAGTGCATAGCAATCATGTAACTATGTTTCATACTGGTGCAGTGACGGTGGGAATGAACCAAGATGCCACATTCCTGTTCTTCAGATACAAAAAAGACCCAACACTTTAGTATTGAGTCTCTGGTATAACATCACCGATGGTCGTTCAAACCATGTAGTTTAAGGCTATTCCGCAGGTTGAAATTCGAATTTTACTCTCGACTTTGATTTCAACTCGTTGCAATCACCGTTGCAAAAATAGCTCGCCGCACCACAGGCTTGAAGCTTCTCAAGTTGGCTGCTGCACTCAGGGCAAAACCCAACTTTAGTAAAGTGAGCCTGACAACTTTCACAATGATACTTGCCATCCCAAGCTAGCTCAGACTGGCACTTAGGGCAGATATTTTCACTCATTAGCATTTCCTAATTCACTACTATTTTTACAATCTACTACCGCTGAGACTTCGCTTGCTTGATTTGGTACATGTTCTTATCAGCTTGTGCGATCAACTGGTCTAATCCTTGAGGATCTTTGTCACAAGACAACCCAACACTCACTGAGAACTGCACATCATTGATATAAAGCGCTTGTTGCAGTGCTTTCTCTAAGCTGTGGTAGAAGCTAACAACGCTTTCTTGATCATCAAAGCAAGAGAACACCACAAACTCATCGCCACCATAACGGCCTATCTTGGCACATGCTGTGGTTGCCTCATCAAGAACTTCGGCAACCGCCAACAGCACATCGTCACCGAAACTGTGGCCATAGGTATCATTTATCGATTTGAACTTATCGACATCAACAAACAAACACGCCATCACCTTTTCAGAAAAGCATCGCTTGGCCAACACTTTCTCCGCTTCATTAAACAATGCGCGACGATTCAAGCAATGGGTTAAAGAATCTCGATTAGCGAAAAAGTTTAGCTGGTTCTCCAGCTCAAACTTCTCTAGTGCTACCGAATACAGGGAAGCCAGTAGCTCTAAGATCTCGAGCTCAAATTCATGTGGTTCAGAGATGTACTGACTATAAATAGCGAAGGTACCCAACACATTACCGCGTGACGAGATAATGGGGACCGACCAACAGGCATGCAAATTCGCTTGATTGGTGAGGGCCAGAAAAGGTGCCCAGTTTGGGTGTGCATTTATGTTGGAGATCATCACTGCTTTCTTAAGCGCAGCTGCCTCGCCACAAGAGCCTATCCCCGCACCAATTCCTACCCCTTCAATCTGTTGATTGTAAAAATCAGGCAGGTTTGGGGCATATTCAAGGTGTAACATTTTAGACTCTGAGTTGAGCAGTAGAATTGAAGCCATGCGCTGCCCAAAAAGCTGCTCGGTAAGCTGAATAATCTTGTGATTTAAATCTTTGCGATCCATCCCAAGCGCAAGCTTCCGTAGCAAGCTATTGACGGCTCGATGACCTTCTAATAAAAATTGTTGTTCCATTCACTAAGGCTTTCAATTGTGTAATCGGGTACAACTTGTTCTTATGCAAGCTTGTTATTGGTTAATAATAACACACTAAATTAGTACGACACACAATCGAAGATCATAGGTTGATCTTTCGCTTTATCTATTTTGATCAGCGATCTACCCCAAAAAGAATATTTATATCACCACACACCGAAAGCATAAGTTACATATGCTGCATTTCAATTTCAAATAGTCATTTATATCAAAAGTGACATGTAAAAATAAAATAAACAGCACAAGCCATTTCGATCTGTAGTCTAAATCATCGAATTACATGCGTCAGCATTTCAATGTTTTGGCCATCTAGCTGGGTCAGCTTAACGGACAGCGCACCAAGTTCTGAGGTATTTCCAATGTGTGTGCCACCACAAGGAATAGTGACCTGAGTATCTGCGTCAAGCTGCCACTCCCAGTAACGAGAGTCTGTTAACGCCTCGCCTTCTAGTCTCATCGCAACTGGCGTCGGCTCTGCAAGCCAGCCCGCAAGCATTTGGTTGATATCAGCTTCGATGTCATCAAGATTTGCTAGCATGTCTGCAACGTTCAAACCGCGCTTCTTCAGGGTTTTGCCTAAGCGATACTTATCGGTACACAGCTCTGGAGTCACAAAGCTCGTCACTTGTGCATAACTATTGAAGTCGTAACTGCCAAGCGGATCTTTTCTATCCGCATCTTTACGCCAGTAGCGCTCAGCCAATACTTTATTCAAAGCTAGGAAAGCGATGTGGCCAGCACTGTGACCACGGCTCAAACTGGCTTGGTACTCTTTATCAACCGACAACACGACTTCGTCGTTAACCTTAATCATAGAAGCAGATGTAGGTAGCTGGTGGACAACAACAAACGCCCACCCTTCCGTATCACGCTTAACAGGGATATCTGCTGCGATATGAAGCTTGCCAGTAGATTGTTCTATAGCACCAACAAGGCAGTCTTCAACGGGAAATTGCACGTCACCAACATTCACAAAGCCTTGGTCTGCAGGGTGATCGGGCCAAATATGACTCACTGGGTGGAAAGGTGTCACGTCGGTGATCAGGTAAGTTTTGCTGTCATCGCTTTCAACGTACTGCGCTTTAGCATTGAGCTGCCAAGCCTGATGACAAAATTGAGTGATGGTTGGTGTGATTGCTGACACAGGTGTAATCAAATCGCTAGTAGTCATATCGTTCTTCTTCTGGAATCTAGTCTGATTCGTTGAGCCATGATGATAAAAACGTATTGTTATGGCTTAACGTGAATTTTGCTTAAAAAAATACCCGAGACAGGCTCGGGTATCAAATCTATTGGAAAGGTTTACTTACGACCTTTAACCATGCTCATCATACGTTTACGTTTACGTTCTTGAGAAATTGTCAGCTTGTTAGTCTTAGCTTCAAATGGGTTCTCGCTGTTCTGGAATTGAATGCGAATAGGTGTACCCATGATTTCTAGTGAACGACGGTAGTAGTTCATCAAGAATCGTTTGTATGAATCTGGCAAGTTACGAACTTGGTTGCCGTGGATAACGATAATCGGTGGGTTGTAGCCACCAGCGTGCGCGTATTTCAGTTTCACACGACGGCCACGAACCATAGGCGGTTGGTGATCATCAGTCGCCATCTTCATGATACGAGTTAGCACAGAAGTACCAACACGAGTAGTCGCTGATTTGTAAGCTTCTTGTACAGACTCAAACAAGTGACCAACACCTGTACCGTGAAGTGCAGAGATAAAGTGAATACGTGCGAAATCAACGAAGCCTAAGCGACGGTCTAGCTCTTTCTTAACGCGTTCTTTAACGTCGTTATCTAGGCCATCCCACTTGTTTACGGCAATAACAATTGAACGACCAGCGTTCAACGCAAAGCCTAGCAAGCTTAGATCTTGATCAGAGATGTTTTCGCGAGCATCGATAAGCAGCAATACAACGTTAGCATCTTCAATCGCTTTCAGTGTTTTAACCACTGAGAACTTCTCTACCGTTTCGTTGATGTTTTTACGACGACGAACACCCGCAGTATCGATTAGAACGTATTCACGCTCGTCACGCTGCATTGGGATGTAGATAGAGTCACGAGTCGTACCTGGCATATCGTAAACAACCACACGCTCTTCACCAAGAATACGGTTCGTTAGCGTTGATTTACCTACGTTAGGACGGCCAATGATCGCTAGTTTGATCGGTTGATCTTGAAGACGCTTGAATTCTGCTTCAGCTTCTTCTTCTGTAAATTCAACCTGCTCTTCTTCTTCGTCTTCAAACTCAGTTAAGTCGCTTACTTCGCCATTCTCAGCTTTTAGCGCTTCTGCGAATGGGTTAAGAGCAAGGTCAATAAGTGCAGTAACACCACGACCATGCGCCGCAGCGATTTGGTACATGTCTTCTACACCTAGTTGCCAGAAGTCAGCACTTGCAGCATCAGGGTCGATACCATCAACCTTGTTTACTACTAGCATTGAAGGCTTTTCTAGTTGACGTAGGTGCTTAGCAATCGCCACGTCTGAAGGTGTTAGACCCGCACGGCCATCTACCATAAATAGAACGACATCAGCTTCATCAATCGCCGCTAGCGACTGTTCAGCCATTTTAGTTTCAACACCTTCTTCAGTACCGTCGATACCGCCAGTGTCAATAACAATAAAGTCATGCTCGCTAAAATGAGCATGACCGTATTTACGGTCACGCGTTAAGCCAGGGAAATCCGCAACCAATGCATCACGAGTTCGAGTCAATCGGTTAAATAACGTAGATTTACCTACGTTCGGACGCCCTACTAGAGCAACAACAGGTACCATAACAACCTCTACAATTTCTTCTCTAAATGTAGTTATAGGTAAGCACTTGTTCGCAAGTTTAAACTCTTACCTATAACCACACGGTTTATTAATTTTTAACAACAAAACGGCTCCTGGCTGTTACCAACCAGGAGCCGACTGTGAATTATATCACGCTTTTATTGGCTAATCGTTAGTTTCTTTACATCGCCATTGCGCGTCGTCACTAAGTAGCCTTCAGGCAGTTCAATTGGTGCAACCGCAAAGCCGCTATCATCGACAAGCTGTTGAGCAACAAACTCACCCGATGAACGATCCAACCAGTGCAGATAACCTTCAGTATCACCCACGACTACATAACCATTAATAATAGCAGGTGCTGTCAGTAAGCGGTTTTCTAACAATGGAGTGCTCCACAGTTCAGTACCACTACGCGCATCAACCGCAACCACATGGTCTTTGTCGGTAACAACGAACAAACGGCTACCATCACTTGCTAAATCAATCGCTGATGAGTAGTTACGTTTCCAAATTGGCTTACCAGAACGAAGGTCGATAGCAATCAGCTGACCATTGATACCTACGGTATACAGGGTGCCACCAAGAACAATTGGAGATGCATCAACATCAACCAAACGATCAATTTCCGTTGCACCTTTTGGTGTGCCTACTGGCTGTTGCCAAATAAGCTGACCACGGTCAACGATAGCCGCAGCTAGACGACCATTTGCTGTACCCCAGAATACACCACCAGAAACTGCAACAGGCGAGCTATCGCCACGGAGTGTTAGGCTTGGCACTTCAGTACTGATGGTCCACTTTTGTTCGCCACTTGCTTGATCTAGCGCGATCAACATACCGCGACTGGTATGAACAATGACCATGTTGCTATCAGTTGCTGGGGATGCAAGCATCTCGCCATTCACTGATACACGCCACAGCTCTTCACCGGTCGATTCTTCCAGTGCGATCACTTCGCCATTTTCAGAACCAACAAATACTTTACCGTAAGCCGCCGTTAAGCCACCCGATAAACGAGCCAGTACGTCTTTCTCAAGATCGACTTTCCACAGCTCTTTACCTGTATCAGGATCAAGCGCTTTAACCATACCTTCACGGCTTGCAACAAACACTTTGTCGTAAGCCAATTCTGGCGTTAGTTTTGAAAAGTAGTGACCAACACCATCACCAACCGACGTAGACCATTCCTGACTAGGAGTGAACTCGCTGTTTACCGTTGGTACTGGAGCCATGATTACGGTGTCTTCTTCACCCGCACAGCCAGCTAGTAGGCCAAGAGCAATCGCACACAACGCCGCTTTTGGAAACATCTTCTTCATTCAAAGCGCCTTATTTAGCTAGGTCGTCAAGTTTGATTTGAAGCGTTTGGCTAGCATCAACAGCTTGCTGTGCTTCTGTGTAAGCACTGTATGCTGCGTCAGTGTCGCCTTTACGAAGTGAGATATCACCACGCAGTTCAGCAACACGGCCTTTCCAAGATTCATCAGTCATAGCAGCAAGATCAGTCAATGCTGCGTCAAATTCACCTTGCTCAGCTTTAATGCGTGCAACACGGTAAGTAAGTAGTGGCGCAAGTGCCGCATCCTTAGTTGCCGATTTTGCCCACTCTAGCTGTTCAAGTGCTGCTGCTAGCTCACCCGCTTGCACTTGTACTTTTGCTAATTGCATAGCTGCAAGTATTGAGTACTCAGCGTCTTTGTTTGCGTCGATGAAAGCTTGAATATCAGATTGAGCATCAACGCCCTTAGTATCAAGAGCTGAAATTACAGAGGTGTAGCTTTCTGAAGCTGCTTCACGCGCTTCAACGACTGAATCTTGGTAATAGCGCCAGCCAAATAGACCACCTAAACCAATAACCGCACCAAAGATTACGGCTTTACCGTTCTCTTTCCACCAATCTTTAATGGCTTCAACTTGTTGCTCTTCGCTATCGTAAAGTTCCACTTCCTGTCCTCTTTAATTCTTTAAACGCCAGCATAGTGCTGACGTTAGTATTCATTATGAGCGTTTGCTCAATGGCTAATTAGATTAGCGCAGCAACTTTCTCTGCAACTTCCGTTTGAGACACGGTTTCTTGCTCGCCGCCAACCAGATCTTTTAGCACAACTGTATTGTCAGCAACTTCGTTCTCACCAAGTACCAGCGCCACAACAGCACCTACTTTGTCAGCACGTTTGAATTGCTTCTTGAAGTTACCACCACCGAAGTGGTTCATTACACGCACGCCTTCAACGGTGTCGCGTAATTGATTCGCTAACTGCATGCCCGCGATCATAGTACCTTCGCCAGCAGCAACTACGTATACATCAACGCTACGACGAACTTCTGTTAGCTCTAGCGTTTCCATCATCAGAACCAGACGCTCTAGACCCATTGCGAAGCCAACTGCATTGGTTGCTTTGCCGCCTAGTTGCTCAACAAGACCATCGTAACGACCGCCGCCACATACTGTACCTTGAGCACCAAGGCTGTCTGTGATCCACTCAAATACAGTGCGGTTGTAGTAATCTAGGCCACGTACTAGACGCTCATTAACTTGGTATTCGATACCAACAGCGTCAAGAAGTTCACACAAACCAGCAAAATGTTGCTTCGATTCTTCACCTAGATATTCAGATAGTCGAGGTGCGTCACCTAAGATAGCTTGAACATCAGGGTTCTTAGTATCAAGTACACGTAGAGGGTTAGTGTGCATGCGACGTTTGCAGTCTTCGTCAAGCACATCAATGTGTTGCTCAAGGAAAGCCACTAACGCAGTGCGGTAGCTAACGCGATCTTCTTGAGAACCGATTGAGTTCAGCTCTAGGCGAACGTGCTTGTCGATGCCTAGCTCACGCCATAGACGTGCTGTCATCATGATAAGTTCTGCGTCAACGTCTGGACCGTCTAGGCCAAACACTTCAACACCACATTGGTGGAATTGACGGTAACGACCTTTTTGAGGACGCTCGTGACGGAACATAGGGCCCATGTACCATAGGCGCTGTTCATCACGGTTGATAAGGCTGTTTTGAATACATGAACGAACACAACCTGCTGTGCCTTCTGGACGCAGCGTTAGGCTATCGCCATTGCGGTCGTCAAAGGTGTACATCTCTTTAGAAACAACGTCTGTCTCTTCACCAACTGCACGGCTAAATAGGTTTGTTTCTTCAACGATAGGCATACGTACTTCGTTGTAACCGTATGCGCTCACCACGCTTTTAACTGCGCTTTCTACTTTCTGCCACAGTGGTGATTGAGTTGGAAGGCAGTCGTTCATGCCTCGAATTGCTTGGATATTTTTAGCCACAGTATTTATTCCGTAATTTCTCACGACCAGGTGTTAGTGCGAATAGACAATCACACCCCATCGCGTTGTATTAATCTTCTAAGTTTTCTACATCAATGCGATTTGCTTTATCAAGCACTGACGCTTTTGCACGAATCTTAGCTTCAAGTTTGTCGACAAGGTCATCGTTGTCGAAGCGCTCTTTCTGACGCTTACCGTCTTCGTAGAAGGCACTCTTACGAGCACTACCGGCTAAACCTAAGTGAGACACTTCTGCTTCACCAGGGCCGTTAACCACACAACCGATGATTGACACATCCATTGGAGTAATCACGTCTTCTAAGCGTTCTTCAAGGGCATTAACGGTGTTAATAACATCGAACTCTTGACGAGAACAGCTCGGGCACGCAATGAAGTTGATGCCACGCGAACGAATGCGCAAAGATTTAAGAATATCAAAGCCAACTTTGATCTCTTCAACCGGATCAGCCGCTAGCGAGATACGCAGCGTATCGCCGATACCTTCAGAAAGAAGCATACCTAAACCTACCGCTGACTTCACAGAGCCAGCACGCGCACCACCCGCTTCGGTAATGCCAAGGTGAAGAGGTTGATCAATCTGCTTAGCCAGCAAACGGTAAGAACCGACTGCTAGGAATACATCAGACGCCTTAACGCTGACTTTGAATTGATCAAAGTTCAGACGGTCTAGGATATCTACGTGACGCATTGCTGATTCAACAAGCGCTTCTGCTGTAGGTTCTGTGTATTTCTCTTGGATCTCTTTCTCAAGAGAACCGCCGTTAACACCAATACGAATCGGAATATTCATATCACGTGCACAATCAACAACTGAGCGGATACGGCTTTCGTT
The DNA here is from genome assembly GCF_041473835.1 of Vibrio sp. 10N.222.55.A1. Classification (NCBI taxonomy): domain Bacteria; kingdom Pseudomonadati; phylum Pseudomonadota; class Gammaproteobacteria; order Vibrionales; family Vibrionaceae; genus Vibrio; species Vibrio sp. 10N.222.55.A1. The sequence goes on from NZ_JBFRSX010000025.1 coordinate 72,263, forward strand.
ACCGATGTTGCCTGGGTTAATACGCAGACAGTCAACGCCGTATTCGGCCACTTTTAGGGCGATACGGTAGTCGAAGTGAATATCAGCAACCAAAGGAACAGAGACCTGCTGCTTGATTAGCTTAAAGGCTTCAGCGGCATCCATAGTCGGTACAGATACGCGAACGATATCAGCGCCAACTTTTTCCAGAGCTCTAATTTGAGCAACGGTCGCGGCTACATCTGTTGTTCTTGTGTTGGTCATGGATTGCACAGCAATTGGTGCGCCATCACCGATCGGCACATCACCCACATAAATACGGGTTGATTTGCGACGAATAATAGGAGATTCGTGTTGCATATTAACTCTAAGGTAAGGTTATTCTAGCTACTTTGCCTGAAGTATACCCAGAAAGGTCGACAGGTTCACTTGCAAATGTCATTGATACGCCTTCTGGCGCACCTAGAATCACTTTATATGGCGCAGTTCCTGAAAGATTTAACGACTGACCTGCTTTTTTGATGCCAGTCGACAAGGTTTTACCCGTTGCATCTTTTACTTGGATCCAGCAATCAGCAGAGAACTGCATGACTAGCTCGTTAGCCACAGCTTCAGGAGCAGTGCTTGCTTCAACCGCTTCTGCATTCGCAGCAACTTCAGCAGTTGGCTCTGTCTCTGTTGCTTGTTGTGCAGGAGTTTCGTCAGCTGGAGTAACAGCATCTGAAGTATCTTCCGCATCGCTTATCGCAGCAAGGCCTTCAGTATCTTCAACAACAGAAGCACCCGCTTCATTTTGTTCAGCTTCAATCACTTCTAAAGATGTGAATTCAGGGGCAAGTGATTCTTCTACCGCGAGCTCTTCTGAGCTTTCGGTATTCGCTAAAGATTGAGATAGGGTGTCTTGTTGTTGGTTCTGCCACCACCAAAGTGAGGAGATACCCGCAATGACCGCAAAAATACTCCAAGTCAGGATCATAATACGGCTGTTGTGCTTCTCGGTTTTGGTCTTACGAGAAAAGCTCAACATTTCTTGCTCTTGATGCTGAGCATCACCGGCATGATGCAGCGCACTCAATACGACTTTTTCGTCAAGATTGACGTATTTCGCGTATGAACGAATATAGCCACGCATAAACGTCGCCACTTGATCTGACTCGAATTGGTTTTCTTCAATTTGTTGGATCAGCGTAACGCGAAGTTTCAAGCGATCAGAAATCTGCTTTTGCGTTAAACCAAGAGATTCTCGTTTGTTCTTAAGCAGCGTTCCCGCTTCCAAAGCTGGAGCTACGGTTTCTTGCGTTTGTGTATCTTGTTCTGTGTTCATAGAGAGTGAACTTCTAAAGTATTATCGCAGGTTGAGGAGAGCGTTTTCTTATTGTCGTTTAAGCTCAATCTAACAACCCACGTTATGTGGAATTTTTCCTGCTATCTAAATCATCAACCCTTAAAGGCGAACATCATTCATTTGTTATGGATGACCTTCTCAAGAAGCTAGTTTATCAAGTAGCCAACCTAAATAGACATATTGATGATCAGTAGCAAGCGAGCACTTAAATTAATTTAAGATTAGTTAATCATAAGCTAATGCCATTACAAGGCAAAAACACTTTAAACAAAATTTACCGTCAGCTCATGGTTTTGTCCAAAATTTGACGAAAAATGTAAGAAAGCGTGGGCAAGAAGTCCAAAAAATCAAAAACTGTACCCCAGAAAAGCAACAAGCCAGAAGTAGGACTTCTGGCTTGTTTAGGTTCTAATCGCGTTTTATACCGCTTTTACTTCAATCACACCACCGGCAATCAAGTTCGCTTCAGAGGCTGCTTTGATCATTTTGGTACGTTTGGTTCTATCAATCACATCACCGACTAACTGACCACACGCGGCATCAATATCATCACCACGAGTCTTACGAACGGTTACTGTGTAGTTGTATTCCATCAGCGTTTTTTGGAAGCGATCAATACGAGAGTTGCTTGGCTTCTTATAAGGCGAACCCGGGTAAGGGTTGAATGGAATCAAGTTGATCTTACAAGGCGTCTCTTTCATTAGCTCTGCAAGTTCACGTGCGTGGTCCATATCATCATTCACATGATCCAATAGCACGTACTCAACCGTTACTTTACCGCGGTTAGCGTTTGAAGATGCAATGTAACGACGAACAGATGCTAGGAAGTCTTGGATATCCCAACGGTCGTTGATCGGCATGATTTGGCTACGTAGTGCATCGTTTGGCGCATGTAGAGAAATAGCCAATGCGACATCGATGTTGTCTGTCATTTGGTCAAGGCCAGAAACAACACCAGAAGTTGATACGGTTACACGACGCTTAGACAGTGCGAAACCTAGATCATCAAGCATGATTTCTAATGATGGCATTAGGTTCTTCATGTTCAATAGAGGCTCACCCATACCCATCATTACAACGTTAGTAATTGGACGACGACCGGTTTCTTTTTCTAGGCCGATTTCGCGAGATGCGCGCCAGATTTGGCCAACAATCTCTGAAACTTTTAGGTTACGGTTGAAGCCTTGTTGAGCTGTAGAACAGAACTTACATTCAAGTGCACAACCAACCTGTGAAGATACACATAGCGTCGCACGGTCACCATCTGGGATGTATACCGTTTCAACGTCTTGGTCGCCAACGCTCATCGCCCATTTAATTGTGCCATCTGAAGAGTGTTGAGCTTCAGAAACAACAGGTGCAACAATCTCACAGCGACGTTGAAGTTTCTCACGTAACTTTTTGTTGATGTTATTCATTTGTTCGAAGTCATCGACACCGAAGTGATAAATCCACTTCATCACTTGCTCTGCTCGAAACGCTTTCTCATTCAGTTCTTCTGTGAAAAATTTACGAAGACCTTTACGATCAAAATCGAGTAGATTGACTTTAGCTGTGGTCATGATGCCTCTCAATGACGGAACAATAATTAAGGGCGCGAATTGTACAGGCTTTACGCAACTTCAACAAGCATTGTAAAACCCTGTGTTTATTAAGACATTCAAACTTAAGCGATTAAAATTTGAACGATTGTATTTATCGGCCTGAGATTACCCAATTTAAACAAAGATTCCCGATTACACTCCTTCGTCGCTTTCGGGAATGACGTAAATAATCACCAATTGCTCGATAATATTTACCACGAGATGGTTGCTCCAAAGTTCCCCGTCATTCCAGAACTGAGGAACGAAGTATCTGGAATCTCCAATAACAAAAACAGATTCCCGATTACGCTCCTTCGTCGCTTTCGAGAATGACGACTAAATTGATTATCGAGAGCGTAAAATCCACTTACAAAAAAGGCCTCACCGAGGTGAAGCCTTTAGAATAATTTGCAGTGCCGATTATTGAGCTGGGCGTGGGCAAATTTCAGATTCTGGGAAGAAGAATTCGATTTCGCGAGCTGCAGACTCAGGGCTGTCGCTGCCGTGAACTGAGTTGTAACGCATGCTGATTGCGTAGTCAGCACGGATAGTACCGCATGCCGCTTCTTCTGGGTTTGTTTTCCCCATAAGCTCACGGTAACGAGCGATAGCGTTTTCGCCTTCAAGCACTTGAACCATGATAGGACCAGAAGTCATAAACTCTTTAAGAGCTGGGAAGAACTCTTTACCTTCATGTTCAGCGTAGAAGCCACTCGCTTGCTCTTCAGTAAGACGAACCATTTTAGCAGCAATAATTTCTAGGCCTGCTTTTTCGATACGGTGGTAGATTTCACCAACAAGGTTACGCTTAACTGCATCCGGCTTAACAATTGAGAACGTTCTTTCTAGAGCCATAGGGATTCCTTCACTTCATTTTTTTGTTATTAAATACTGAAATTACTGAGATCTTTCGATCTGAGCTTTATGAATGAGCGGCACAAAATACCGCTCACCCTTATTATTATTTTGCTTGGTCGATAAGAAGACGAGCCAGTGTGCGAACGCCCATACCCGTTGCGCCTGCCGCCCACTTGTCACTTGCTGACTTACGGTAAGTACCCGCGCAATCCATATGAATCCAACCTTTTTTGTAATCATCTACAAAGTAAGAAAGGAATGCCGATGCTGTACTTGCACCCGGTGTGTAATCGCCTGTGCTGATGTTTGAAAGATCAGCAAAGTTTGAAGGCAACATACCACGGTGGAAATCAGCAAGAGGCAGTGGCCATAAGCCTTCTTTCTCTTGGTTTGCCGCTGTTAGCGCTTGGTGAGACAACTCATCATCGAAGCTTAATAGTGCGTGGTAGTCGTTACCTAATGCGTTTTTAGCCGCGCCTGTTAGCGTTGCACAGTCGATGATCAGCTCAGGGCTTTGTGCACTTGCGTACATCAGGCCATCAGCTAGCACTAAGCGACCTTCCGCATCAGTGTTCATGATCTCAACTGTTTTACCGTTTTTGTAGGTAATGATATCGCCAAGCTTCAATGCGCGACCAGAGATCATGTTCTCTGCGCAACATAGAATAAGCTTGATGCGCTTGTTAAGACCGCGTTCAATCGCAAGACCTAAACCACCAGTAATCGTTGCTGCGCCACCCATGTCAGCTTTCATCGCTGTCATGAATTGGCCTGGCTTGATACTGTAACCGCCCGAATCGAACGTAATACCTTTACCGACTAAACAGGCAAATACAGGTGCGTTTTCATCGCCTGTTGGGTTGAAGTCCAGTTGCAGCATTGCTGATGTACGCTCAGAGCCACGACCTACCGCGTAGATGCCTTCCCAACCTTCGGTTAGTAGATCCTTGTCTTTAACAATCTTCGCTTTAACAGTGCCCGCTGGTGCCACTGACTTGATGTATTCTGCAGCCATTGTCGCAAGTTGACGAGGTGCCACTTCTTCAGCGGTTTTATTGATAATGTCACGCGTCCAGTCAGTTGCGCGAATACGAGCTTCAAGCTCAGTTTGATCGGCTTCTGAAAGTGCATCCCATTCCAATGCATTCTTTTTCTTTGGTCCACGGTAGCCTTGGTAGAAAGCCCAAACGCTTTCTAGATCCCAACCTTCACCACGAAGTGAAACGAATGCGATACCTTGTCCGTCAAGCGTACGACCCGCACGTTGAACTGCGCCTAGATCGTGGCCTTCACCAATGTGAATTGTCGCTCCCGCTTCTGAGAACGATAAAATAGCTCTTGCTCCCCACTGAGGCTGGGCAGCTTCTTGACTTAAAAATACTGACATCTGTGTAGACATGATTTCTCCTTGTCATGAACCACTTCGAGAGTGTGATTCTGATTATTTTTTATTAGCTCACTGATGTTAGCATTATGTATGAGGAAAATGTCATTTTGATAAAAAAACGGACCATAAGGTCCGCTTTTTTTAGTAAGAATTGTTAACTTGGCTGCGTTTTATATTGGACTGATACCAACCCGCGACCAAATCATTAGACAAGAGGATTAATCCATCTCATCCATCCAGCACAAAATAATAGCCTCTAAGATTTTCTCATTCGAGTGGTTAGGCTCGTCGTCGAACTCTTCAAGGTCTAGCACCCATTGATGCAGATCGGTAAAACGTACCGTTTTAGGATCAGTATCAGGGTACAAATCACATAGCTCAATTGCGATATCTCGCGAATCAATCCACTTCAAGCTCATAACACTTCCTTATATTTATCAGCGACGCTCTGTCACCTTTATGATCTATATTCTAGGCCAGTTTTCTTAGTATGTTTGTCTAAGCAATAACTCTCTCAGTCATCGCTGTATTAGCCATGACTGAGAACAGGTTCTTAATGGTCTTCAGAAGCCAGGTTCAACGTGTACTTTGGAATCTCTACAACAAGATCCGTATCAGCCACTTTAGCTTGGCAACCCAAGCGAGATTCCATCTCTAAGCCCCATGCTTTATCTAGCATGTCGTCTTCTAGATCATCACTCTCTTCTAAAGAATCAAAACCTTCACGAATCACAACGTGACATGTTGTACATGCGCACGATTTCTCACATGCGTGTTCAATACCAATACCGGCCTTCAGTGCAACATCAAGAACCGTCTCACCAGTTTTTGCTTCTAAAACAGCGCCTTCTGGACATAGATCTTCGTGAGGTAAAACAATAATCTTTGGCATGTTTATCTATTCTCTAACTATTAAATATTATCGACTGACTGACCTGACAGTGCAGCACGAATTGATTTATCCATACGACGAGAAGCAAAGTCTTGGCTCGCTTTGTCGGTATTCTTAATTTCTAGTTCAATAGCATCAGCGTTGTCGCCATTACGCACTTCAATCAGTGCTTCAATCGCTTGAACAAGTTGTTGTTTGCCTTGCTCATCAAGTAGCTCGTCACCGTCGGCTTGCATTGCAGCGATAAGGCCTTCGATAACGCGATCCGCTTCTACGCGTTGCTCAGCAAGAGCACGCGCTTGCATGTCTTCTTTTGCAAACGTCATCGAATCTTTCAGCATGCTAGCCACTTCGTTGTCGCTTAGACCGTAAGAAGGCTTAACTTGGATTTCAGCTTGAACGCCAGTGCTCTTCTCCATTGCGGTAACCGATAGCAGGCCATCAGCATCCACTTGGTAAGTCACACGAATATGAGCAGCACCTGCAGTCATCGGCGGGATGCCTTTCAAAGCAAATCGAGCCAGTGAACGACAGTCGTCAACCATTTCGCGTTCACCTTGTACGGTGTGCACTGTCATAGCAGTTTGACCGTCTTTGAACGTGGTAAATTCTTGTGCGCGAGCCACTGGGATCGTGGTGTTTCGAGGGATGATCTTTTCGACCAAACCGCCCATGGTTTCGATACCAAGAGACAGAGGGATAACGTCCAGAAGCAGCATCTCAGAGTCAGGCTTATTACCGACTAAGATATCCGCTTGAATCGATGCGCCAATTGCAACCACTTCATCAGGGTTAATGCTGGTTAGTGGCGTACGACCAAAGAAGTCACCGACCATTTCACGTACAAGTAATGTGCGAGTTGAACCGCCGACCATCACGACTTCTAGAACTTCATCTGCATCAACTTCCGCATCTTTTAGTGCACGACGGCATGAAAGCAGTGTTTTCTTAACGAGCGGTTTGATGATCTCTTCAAACTCTTCACGAGTTAATGAACCAGACCAACCTAGTACTTCAACCTCAACGCTTTCAGCTTCAGATAAGCCAATCTTAGCTTCTGTTGCGGCGTCTAGAAGAATACGGTTCTGCTCTGCAGTTAGCTCCGATAAGCCCATTTGCTCTTGGAAATGATCCGCAACTAAATGGTCAAAGTCGTCGCCGCCTAATGCAGAGTCACCGCCCGTAGCTAGAACTTCGAAGACACCTTTAGATAGGCGTAGGATAGAGATATCAAACGTACCACCACCTAAGTCATAAACAGCAATTACCCCTTCTTTACCTGAATCCAAACCGTAAGCAATCGCAGCGGCAGTCGGCTCATTAAGAAGACGTAACACGTGAAGACCAGCAAGTTGCGCCGCGTCTTTCGTACCCGCACGCTGTGCATCATCAAAGTAAGCAGGAACGGTAATAACAGCACCAGATAACTCGCCACCAAGTGTTGACTCAGCACGTTGACCTAGCGCTCGCAGAATGTCTGCAGATACTTGAATTGGGTTTTTGTTACCTTGCTCTGTGCGAATCACAGGCAAACCATTATCACTTTCTTCAAATTGATATGGCAGAGATGGGTATCGCTGTTGAATATCTGACAGTGAGCGACCGATTAGTCGCTTAACTGAGATAATGGTATTTTTAGGATCAGTCTGTGCATTTGCACGAGCTTCATCACCAGTCGTGTATGACTCTGACGTATAGTGAACAACGGAAGGAAGAATACTGCGACCCTGTTGATCAATCAGTGTGCTCGCCTCACCACTGCGCACTGCCGCAACCAATGAGTTTGTTGTACCTAAATCAATACCCACAGCAAGCTTGTGCTGGTGAGGAGCGGCGCTTTGCCCTGGTTCTGCAATCTGAAGTAGTGCCATGGATGTGTCCTTGTTATACGAACTAGCCGATCAGACGATCTTCAACTAACTCGATTTCATTCTTTAATTTTGCAATAAACTTAAGCTTTCTTACTCGGTCTGCAGCTTCTAGCCAAGCCTCACTGTCGAGTTCTTGTTGGATAGCGCTTAATTGTTGTTTATACATTTTGCTAACCTTTCCTTCAAATGCAAACAAAGCATCTTCAGGTTCAGAACTGTCGGCGATATCTTCAAGCTCTTCACGCAATTCCATTTGCTCCATTAGGAACATAGGATCTTGCAGGGTCTGCTGTTCACCACGAATATCCTCACCATGTTGCACTAACAGGTATTCAGCTCGGCTGATTGGATTCTTCAATACCTGATACGCATCATTGATTTGCGCAGCTTTTTGCACGGCTAGCAGGCGATCACGCTCAGAAGCAGTGGCAAATTTATCAGGGTGGAATTGGCGTTGCAGATCTCTAAACTGAGAAGAAAGAAGGCTACCATCCAGTTGAAACTGAAGTGGTAGCCCAAATAATTCGAAATGATTCATGTAACGGTGGTCCTAAGTTTAGGCTCTTCAATCAGAGCCTAATTTTATTCTTCGCTCACTATAAACGCTTAACGATTGAAGCGTTTATACGTTGAAGCTCTCACCACAACCACATTCGCCTTTCGCGTTAGGGTTGTTGAATTCAAAACCTTCGTTTAGGCCTTCTTTTACGTAATCAAGCTCAGTTCCGTCTAGGTAAACTAGGCTCTTTGGATCAATGATGACCTTAACACCTGAATGCTCGAACACTTCGTCTTCTTCGTTAAGCTCGTCAACGAATTCTAGTACATACGCCATACCCGAACAGCCAGTCGTTTTTACCGCTAAGCGTAACCCGATACCTTTACCTCGGTTATCTAGGAAAGCTTGAACTCGGCTTGCTGCCGTATCTGTCATGGTGATGGCCATACTACAACCTTGTGTTTTATATAAATTGAGAACTCAGGGGGAGCACAAAGGATGCTCCCAAATATTGCTTATTTTTTGTGATTACTTAATGAGACGATTAACGCTTCTTTTTGTAATCCGCAACAGCTGCTTTGATTGCATCTTCAGCAAGAATTGAACAGTGAACTTTCACTGGTGGCAACTCTAGCTCTTCTGCGATTTCAGAGTTTTTGATAGCTGCCGCTTCATCAATACTTTTGCCTTTAACCCACTCAGTTACTAGTGAGCTAGAAGCGATTGCGCTGCCGCAACCGTAAGTTTTGAATTTTGCATCTTCGATAATGCCTTCTGGCGTTACCTTGATTTGCAGTTTCATTACATCACCACAAGCTGGTGCGCCAACCATACCGCTACCAACACTTGGGTCTTCTTTATCAAACGAACCTACGTTACGTGGGTTTTCGTAGTGATCAATTACTTTTTCGCTATATGCCATGATAGTTACCTCGAATCCTCTATTTCCGTGAGATTAGTGATGAGCCCACTCAACAGTGTTCAAATCAATCCCTTCTTTATACATATCCCATAGAGGAGACATGTCGCGTAATTTGTTTACCGCTACACGAATTTGTGCAATCGCGTAGTCGATTTCTTCTTCCGTTGTGAAACGGCCGAATGAGAAACGTACTGAGCTGTGTGCCAGTTCATCGTTCAGGCCAAGAGCTCGTAGAACGTATGAAGGCTCTAGGCTTGCTGATGTACATGCAGAACCTGATGATACTGCTAGGTCTTTTAGAGACATAAGCAGAGACTCACCTTCGACGAAAGCGAAGCTAACGTTTAGGTTGTGTGGTACACGTTGGTCTAAGTCACCGTTTACCGTTACCGCTTCTAGATCTTGAACACCTTTCAATAGGCGCTCACGAAGTGCTAGTGCGTGATCGTAATCTTTCTGCATGTCTTGCTTAGCAACAGCACAAGCTTCGCCCATACCCACGATTTGGTGAGTAGCAAGCGTACCTGAACGGAAACCACGCTCATGACCGCCGCCGTGCATTTGCGCTTCAAGACGAATACGTGGCTTACGACGAACGTAAAGTGCACCGATACCTTTAGGGCCATACATTTTGTGAGCTGAAAGTGAGATTAAGTCAACTTTCATCTCTTGTACGTCTAGTGGGATTTTACCCGCAGACTGAGCCGCATCAACGTGGAAGATGATCTTACGAGAACGACATAATTCGCCGATTGCAGAGATATCTTGGATTACACCAATCTCGTTGTTAACGTGCATGATAGAAACTAGAACAGTGTCTTCACGCATTGCAGCTTGTAGCTTGTCTAGATCGATGATGCCGTTTGCTTCTGGCTCAAGGTAAGTTACCTCAAAACCTTCACGCTCTAGTTGGCGACATGGATCAAGAACCGCTTTATGTTCTGTTTTGCACGTAATTACGTGCTTACCTTTCTTCTCGTAAAAGTGCGCTGCACCTTTAATAGCAAGGTTGTCTGACTCTGTAGCACCTGAAGTGAAAACAATCTCACGTGGGTCTGCATTTAATAGGTCAGCAATTTGCTCACGAGCATTATCTACTGCTTCTTCTGCCTGCCAGCCGTAACGGTGTGAACGAGATGCAGGGTTACCGAAGTTACCGTCCATCGTCATGCACTGAACCATTTTCTCAGCAACTCGTGGATCGACTGGGCATGTAGCTGAATAGTCAAAGTAAATAGGCAGTTTCATTTTCTACTCCAATGTAAAAACTGACCGCTAAGAGCGGGCATTAACACCGTGAGGTGCTGCACTAATCGTTGTAGTGCTCGTATTTTTATGTGCAAAACCATTATTAACCGCAAGATCGATATCTTGACGATCAGAAATTTCTAAAACTTCGTTATCTTTCATTAGCTCACCGAGCGTAATGTCGTTTAAGAAGCTGCTGATTCGGGAGCTTAAATCACGCCATAGAGTGTGAGTTAAACAACGACTACCACCCTGGCAATCTGCTCGACCGTGACACTTAGTCGCATCCACTGATTCGTCTACTGCTGCAATCACAGTTCCGACAGCGATGTCGCTCGCTTCAGCTCCTAAACGGTAACCACCACCAGGGCCGCGAACACTAGCAACTAAGCCAGCTTTACGTAACTTAGAAAAAAGTTGCTCTAAGTAAGATAACGAGATGCCTTGTCGCTCTGAAATGTCAGCCAGAGGAACTGGGCTTTTTTGCGAATGCAGTGCTACATCGAGCATAGCTGTTACCGCATATCTTCCTTTAGATGTAAGTTTCATATCACACCGTATCCACATTGTTTATGTGGTTGGAATCTTCCCATACCCGACTAAATTGGTCAAGTATTTAGTTGACTATTTTAGTCAGGTATTCACCCTTAGTTTTCACGTGGGCTTTATTTATCGTTTTTGCTCTTCTCAATTGAAGTCAAAATGCCACGTAGAGTATTGATCTCTTGCAGCTCTGGACGAGCTCGGCTAAACAGACGACGCAGCTTATTCATCACCTGCCCCGGCTTATCCTTAGAGATAAATTGGGTATCAATGATCACTTTTTCAAGGTGCTCGTAGAACATTTCTAGTTCTTCGTGACGAGGGTACTCATCTTGTTGCTGTGGTTGATATTGGCTAGCGACCATATCAAGGTGGGCGACACGCACTTCGTAGCTCAGAGTCTGTACCGCCATTGCTAGGTTTAGCGAGCTGTATTCAGGGTTAGCTGGGATACATACATGGAAGTGGCACTTCTGAAGCTCATCGTTAGTCAAGCCCGTACGCTCACGGCCGAATACTAATGCTACTGGGTGCTTCTGACCTTCAATTGCAAATTTTTGTCCACACTCACGAGGCTCAAGCATTGGCCATTCAAGTGTGCGTGAACGAGCACTCGAACCAACTACTAAACCACAGTCTTTTACTGCTTCGTCCAGTGTGGAAACGATAGTCGCGTTTTCTGCGATGTCACCAGCACCCGCAGCCAGTGCTAAGGTCTGCTCGTCAACTTCACATTGAGGGTCTACAAGAACTAATTGACTCAAACCCATCACTTTCATTGCGCGAGCTGCTGATCCGATATTTCCCGAATGAGACGTACCAACCAGAACGACTTTTACATTGTCTAACATGCTATATGACACCACTTTAAAAATAATCGCGAGATATTAACACATAGCAAAGTAAAATGGTCAGACCCTTCGCGCAATGTGAAACCAAGAGTTCAAAAAATAACCACTTCCCTTTTGGTAAAACTTTGGTATACTCGCCGCCGCTTTAAATTGTTCTTTAACATCTTGTGGGAAAAACCATATGCATCCAATGCTAAACATTGCGATACGCGCTGCGCGTAAAGCTGGCAACCATATTGCTAAATCTCTAGAAACAACTGATAAGATCGAATCGTCTCTAAAAGGTAACAACGATTACGTTACTAACATTGCTCAAGAAGCTGAGTACATGATCATTGAGACAATCAAAGCATCTTACCCAGAGCACAGCATTATTTCTGAAGAGAAAGGCCTGACTGAAGGTAAAGACTCTGACGTACAATGGATCGTTGACCCACTAGATGGCACCAACAACTTTGTAAAAGGTTTCCCTCACTTCTCTGTATCTATCGCTGTTCGCATGAACGGTCGTACAGAAGTTGCTTGTGTTTATGACCCAATGCTAAACGAGCTATTCACAGCTCAACGTGGCGCTGGCGCTCAACTTAACAACGCTCGTATGCGTGTTACTCAACTAAAAGACCTTCAAGGTACTGTTCTAGCGACTGGTTTCCCATTCAAGCAAAAACAACACTCAGAATCTTTCATGAAGATCATCTCTGGTCTATTCATTGACTGTGCTGATTTCCGTCGTACAGGTTCTCCTGCTCTTGACCTATGTTACCTAGCAGCTGGCCGTGTTGATGGTTACCTAGAACTAGGCCTTAAGCCATGGGATCTAGCAGCTGGTGACCTAATCGCTCGTGAAGCTGGTGCTATCATGACCGACTTCGCTGGCGGTACTGATTACATGACTTCTGGTAATGTTGTTGCTTCAAGCGCACGTGGTGTTAAGTCTATTCTTAAGCACGTTCGTGAGAACGCTAACGAAGGTATGCTGAAATAATTCAGACCTTACGTTAAAGCTCCCTGTTTTAAGGGCGCATAAAAATTCCAAAGCCTCGCTAGATAGCGAGGCTTTTTTGTATCTGCGATTTGAGATACGAAATACGAAATACGAAATACGAAATACGAAATACGAAATACGAAAATGGTGCTCTTAGTGACAGTATATGCAACTCAACTTGCCGATAAGTTACGTTGAGCTTATCGACAATATACAGACGTAAAAAAACCGCTAGTTGCCTAGCGGTTTTTTTGGTTTAGCGAAACTTGTTAAGCCAAGGCCTAAGGCATTTCGTCAAACTCTTCACCTTCTTTTTCCACTTGTGGTGGCATTAGGTGTTCACGTGTAATACCCAACTTCATTGCTAGTGCAGATGCAACGTAGATAGAAGAGTAAGTACCAACCGTAATACCCAATAGAAGGGCAGTTGCGAAGCCGTGAATCATAGCGCCGCCCTGAACGAACAGTGCGATAACTACGAATAACGTGGTACCAGAAGTGATCAATGTACGACTCAATGTTTGTGTGATTGAGCTGTTCAGTACTTCAGGCGCTTCACCTTTACGCATCTTACGGAAGTTCTCACGAATACGGTCGAATACAACGATGGTATCGTTGAGGGAGTAACCGACTACCGTTAGCAAGGCTGCTACGATGGTAAGGTCGACCTCAATTTGCATTAGAGAGAACACACCAAGTGTGATGATAACATCGTGCGCCAGTGCTAATACCGCACCCGCAGCCAAACGCCATTCAAATCGCACTGATACGTAGATCAAGATACAGATAAGAGAAACTAGGATAGCAAGGCCACCCGCTTCTGTTAGCTCATCACCTACGTTAGGACCAACGAACTCGATACGACGCATTTCAACTTGCTCACCAGTACCATTCTCAATAGCAGAAAGGATTTGGTTACCAAGCGTTTCGCCCGCTACGCCATCACGTGGACGTAAACGAACCATCACATCACGAGCTGAACCGAAGTTCTGTACCGTTGCATCACCAAAGCCTTCGGCTTCTAGTGCACTACGGATATCAGGAAGGTGTGCCGGTTGTTCAAAACCAACTTCAATCAGAGTACCGCCAGTAAAATCTAGACCCCAGTTCAACGATTTCGTTGTTAGGGTGAAGATAGCAGTACCAATCATCAAGATAGAAAAAACAAAGGCAACCTTTGACCAACGCATAAAGTCGATCATTTTGTCTGCTTTTAGAATCTGAAACATATTAATTCCTAGCCTTAGATCGACAGTTTTTTAACGCGTTTGCCGCCATACATCAGGTTCACGATACAACGTGTTCCCACAATAGCTGTAAACATTGAAGTCAAGATACCGATAGACAGCGTTACCGCGAAGCCTTTGATAGCACCAGTACCCACAGCAAATAGAATAATTGCTGTTAGTAGCGTGGTGATGTTGGCATCGGCGATTGTGCTGAATGCGTTCGCGTAACCTTGGTGAATCGCTTGTTGTGGACTACGTCCATCTCGAAGCTCTTCACGTATACGCTCAAAGATCAGAACGTTGGCATCAACCGCCATACCGACCGTTAATACGATACCGGCAATACCTGGCAGGGTCATAGTAGCCCCCGGAATCATCGACATCACACCGATAATCAACACCAAGTTAGCCATTAGCGCAACGTTCGCAATCAGACCAAAGCTGCGGTAGTAAAGCAGCGTAAACAGCATTACAGCAGCCATACCCCAAACCATCGCCATGATACCCATATCGATGTTTTGTTGCCCCATAGATGGACCAATCGTACGTTCTTCTACAATCGAGATAGGCGCAATCAGAGCACCAGCACGCAGTAGAAGTGCCAAGTTATGAGCTTCAGCCGTTGAATCGATACCAGTAATACGGAAGTTACGGCCTAGCGCAGATTGAATCGTCGCTTGGTTAATCACTTCTTCGTGCTTACTCAAGATAACTCGACCTTCCGGTGTTTTACGACCGCTGTCTTTGTACTCTGCAAATACCGTTGCCATTAGCTTACCGATATTCTGACGAGAGAATGCAGACATCTTGCTACCACCTTCGCTGTCTAGCGAGATGTTAACTTGAGGACGACCATATTCATCAACACTTGAGCTTGCATCAGTAATACTTGAGCCGCCTAGAATAACGCGCTTCTTAAGTACCACAGGACGACCATCACGATCTTGCTTGATTTCGCTACCCGCAGGGGCACGACCAGAAGCGGCAGCGGCTAAGTCAGCACTGCTATCCACTTCACGGAACTCAAGCGTCGCGGTAGCACCAAGAATTTCTTTAGCGCGAGCCGTGTCTTGAACACCAGGCAATTCCACTACGATACGGCTAGAGCCTTGACGTTGAACCAAAGGTTCAGCAACACCAAGTTCGTTAACACGGTTACGTAGAATGGTAATGTTTTGCTCGACCGCATAGTTGCGGATTTCTTGAAGACGAGCCTCTGTGAAGCTAGCAACCAAAGAAAAACGACCATTAGATTCAGAATATACAAACGTCATGTCTTGGTGCTTAGATTGCAGTAGCGATTTCGCTTCAGCAAGCTGCTCGGCGTTACGTAGAATCACTTCAACCGCATCTTTACCAGATGGGCGAATTGCACGGTAACGGATTTTTTCTTCACGAAGTTCGCTACGGAACGCTTCTTCTTGTTGGCCAACCAGCTTTTGCATCGCAGCGTCCATATCCACTTCCATCAAGAAGTGAACACCACCACGTAGGTCAAGACCAAGCTTCATTGGTGCAGCACCAATAGATTCAAGCCAATCAGGAGTTGAAGCAGCTAAGTTTAAAGCAACGATTACGTCTTCATCTAATGCTTCAGTGATGACATCACGAGCACTAATTTGAGAGTCTGTATCGTTAAAGCGAACAAGAATGGAACCGTTTTCTAGAGCAACGGATTTAGTAGAAAGGTTTTCAGCTTCAAGAGCATTGGTGACAGCATCCAGCGTAGACATATCTACAGAGGCGCCGCGCGCCCCTGTAACTTGAACTGCCGGATCTTCACCGTATATATTCGGAAGTGCGTACAACGCAGCGATGGCGATAGTAAACACCACCATCAGGTACTTCCATAACGGGTAACGGTTTAGCACAGCGAGGATCCTCTAGCTGTTTATAGAGATTTCAGAGTACCTTTTGGTAGCACTGCTGTAACGAAGTCTTTCTTGATAACTACTTCGTTGTTTGCATTCAGTTCGATAGCAACGTAGTCGCTGTCTTCTGCAATCTTAGTGATCTTGCCAATTAGGCCGCCGCTTGTAAGAACTTCATCACCTTTGCCCATAGAAGACATAAGGTTCTTGTGCTCTTTAACACGCTTAGCTTGTGGACGGTAGATCATGAAGTAGAAGATCACAGCGAACATACCTAGCATGATAAGCATTTCGAAACCGCCGCCTGCTGGTGCACCTTCTGCTGCTGCGTGAGCTTGAGAAATAAACATTTAAAACATCCTCTATTTATATTTTCGTAATTGTTTGTCTAATTGGGTCGCATCCCTTTATTTTCAAGCCCCATCACTCGGAAGAGAGATAGGGCTCGCAAAAAAGAAATACTAAGATTCTTTACCTAGTGGTGGCACTTCACGCCCCATTCTTGCGTAGAACTCTGCAACGAACTCTTCAAAGCGGTCTTCATCGATAGACTGACGAATGTCTGACATTACTCGTTGGTAGAAACGCAGGTTATGAATCGTGTTCAGTCGAGCACCTAGGATTTCGTTACAACGATCCAAATGGTGTAAGTACGACTTGCTGTAGTTCTTACAAGTGTAACAGTCACACTCTGAATCTAGTGGTGTTGTATCGGTTTTATGCTTCGCATTACGGATCTTGATCACACCTTCAGTCACAAACAGGTGGCCGTTACGTGCATTTCGCGTTGGCATTACACAGTCAAACATGTCGATACCACGGCGAACACCTTCAACCAAGTCTTCCGGTTTGCCTACGCCCATTAGGTAACGTGGCTTATCTTCTGGCAGTTGAGGACATGTGTGCTCAAGAATGCGGTGCATATCTTCTTTTGGTTCGCCTACTGCTAGGCCACCTACTGCGTAACCGTCAAAACCAATTTCTGTTAGGCCTTTAACGGATACATCACGAAGGTCTTCGTACACGCCACCTTGAACGATACCGAACAGTGAGTTCGGGTTTTCAAGTTTGTCGAAGTGGTTACGTGAACGCTCAGCCCAACGAAGAGACATCTCCATTGAGTCTTTTGCTTCTTTGTGTGTCGCAGGGTAAGGCGTACACTCATCGAAGATCATTACGATGTCTGAACCTAAATCTTTTTGGATTTCCATAGACTTCTCAGCGTCCATGAAGATCTTGTCACCGTTTACAGGGTTACGGAAATGAACACCCTCTTCAGTGATTTTACGCATTGCACCTAGGCTGAATACTTGAAAGCCGCCTGAATCAGTCAGGATAGGACCGTGCCAGTTCATGAAATCGTGCAGGTCACCGTGCATTTTCATGATTTCTTGACCAGGACGTAGCCATAGGTGGAATGTGTTACCTAATAGGATTTCAGCACCTGTGTCTTTTACTTCTTCAGGTGTCATACCTTTAACAGTACCGTAAGTACCTACAGGCATGAATGCTGGGGTTTCAACGGTACCGCGTTCAAACTGAAGTTGACCACGACGTGCGCCGCTATTAGTTTTTTTAAGTTCGTATTTTAATTTCACGAAGCCTCCAATATGCCAGAGAAACAATCTGACTGTTAATTCAGAACCTTAGGCCAAACAAAAGTTCAGTCTAGTGGGTTCTATGAGGAGCGGTCGCGTATTCCTTGCGAGAGATTAGACAGACACCCTGCCCGACTCCTAGCTTACTGCTAGCACCCGTAAATTCTAATGTATATCGTTTATAACTAGCTTAAATTAGCTTGTTTTCTTATTGATGAACATGGCATCACCGTAGCTGAAGAAACGATATTCGCTCTTCACTGCGTGATCGTATGCGCCCATCACGTTGTCGTAACCTGCAAATGCACTCACCAACATAATCAGTGTTGATTCTGGCAAGTGGAAGTTGGTAATCAAGCAATCCACCAACTGGTATTCATAGCCAGGGAAGATGAAGATTTCTGTATCACCAAAGAAAGGAACGAGCTCAGTGCCTTTCTTCAATGCATCTTGAGCTGCACTTTCTAGTGAGCGTACTGATGTTGTACCAACAGCAATAATACGGCCGCCACGGGCTTTTGCTGCAGCTACGGCGTCAACCACTTCTTGCGGCACTTCAACGTACTCAGCATGCATGTGGTGATCGTTAATATTATCAACTTTTACTGGCTGGAACGTACCAGCACCAACATGAAGCGTCACGTAAGCAAACTCAACACCTTTTTCTTTCATGTCAGCCATTAGCTTGTCATCAAAGTGAAGGCCTGCTGTTGGCGCTGCAACCGCACCCGGCTTTTCATTATAGACAGTCTGGTAGCGCTCTTTATCTGCATCTTCATCAGGACGATCGATGTAAGGAGGCAGTGGCATGTGACCAACACTGTTAAGAATCTCTAAAACGCTTTGATCAGATGTGAAATGGATTTCGAATAACGCATCGTGACGCGCCACCATTTCAGCTTCATATTCATCGTTCTCACCAAGGAACAACTTGGTACCCGGCTTCGGTGATTTAGAACAACGAACATGCGCAAGAATGCTTTTCTCATCAAGCATACGTTCAACCAGCACTTCAAGCTTACCGCCTGATGCCTTGCGACCGAACACGCGAGCTGGAATCACTCGAGTGTTATTGAAAACAACAAGATCGCCTGGCTCAACCAAGTCTAAAACGTCTTTAAACGAACCATCCGTCAGGTTGCCATTATTGCCGTCTAATTTAAGTAGGCGGCTTGCTGTACGCTCTTCTTGAGGGTAACGAGCAATAAGTTCATCTGGTAGGTCAAAGTGAAAATCTGAAACTTGCATGTGTCTAGTCTTGTCTTAGTTGATGAGATTTGTGCCGTTGACGAATCATAAATCGTAGTTGCTGGATAATCGTTACGGTAAGTCAATCGTTACCAGAAACACATCGCAAACACGACTAAAAATTTCGCAGTGGGCTAGTATAGGCACACGAGCCGCAATAGCAAGGTTTACAGCACTGGATTATTGTAAAGAGGCGTAAAATAATGCGACTGATTCACCTCCTCAAGCTAAAGAATTAGTTGCATAAAACTCACCCAAGAATGCGTCAGATCTCAGTTATTTTTTGGATAAAAAACTATAGTAATAGCAACAAATAAAAAAGAAGGAGGTTCGTATGATCAAGGTTGAAGATATGATGACTCGCAACCCTCATACCCTATTGCGCTCACACTCACTGGCCGATGCTAAGCACATGATGGAAGCACTTGATATCCGCCATATTCCGGTCGTCGATTCCGACAGGCAACTACTAGGTGTCGTCACACAGCGAGACGTTCTCGCCGCTCAAGAATCCAGCCTACAAAACATCCCACAAGCTCAATCTTTTACTCTTGCTACTCCCCTCAACGACATCATGCACAAAAGTGTTATGTCGGTAGAGCCGCGTGCAGGATTAAAAGAATCGGCTATCTACATGCAGAAACATAAAGTGGGCTGTTTACCTGTCGTAGAAAACCACGAACTAGTAGGCATTATTACAGACAGCGATTTTGTCACGATAGCGATCAATTTACTGGAGCTGCAAGAAGAAGTAGAGCCAGAAGAAGCGGAAGTAGAGTAACGCTCGGAATTGATATAAAGAAGAGCGGCCAATTCAGCCGCTCAGAGGGATTGTTGTCGCAGCGGCTTATTATAGAAGCTCAGATACCACATCCGCTAATTGATGGAATGTCTCACGACGCGAAGAGCTTGGTCGCCAGACAAGGCCAATATCTCGGTAGGCCTGCTGACCAGGAGGATCGATCACAACGAGATTCTGGTTTTCCAATAAACCGTGGTCGATCGCCATTTGCGGAATAAAGGTGGTTCCTAAACCATTGGCCACCATTTGCACCAATGTGTGAAGGCTCGTCGCAGTGAACGGGTTGATCTTCTCTTTATCCGTTAACTTACAAGCCGACACAGCATGCTCGGTTAAGCAATGCTCGTTCTCCAACAAAAATACAGATTCGTCTGGCAGGTCATCGTATTTAATCGGAACGCGAATACCATCAGCTTGATTGCGACTGATCACCATCCGGAAAGGGTCTTGCCCAACAACTTGGCTTTCCATATTGTCGATATCGACAGGCAAAGCCAGAATCAGCACATCTAAGTCTCCATGACGCAGCGCAGCCAATAGGTTGGTCGTTGTGTCTTCACGTAACAGCAAATTTAATTGTGGAAAGCGCTGGTTGGCTTCCTGTACCAAATCGCACAAAAGGAACGGCGCTATAGTAGGAATACACCCGACTCGCAACTGCCCTTGCATCGCATCCCCGTTACATAGATTTCCAAGCTCTACGAGATCTTGTCCTTTCGCTAGTAGCTCTCGACCGTGCTTGACCACCAGCTCACCTGCTTGCGTGAAAACTAGCGGGCTCTTTTTATCTTTCTTCTCATAAAGCGGGCAACCAATCAGCTCTTCTAGGTTTTGAATGCCTTTACTTAGCGTAGATTGACTGACGAAACAGCGATCTGCGGCATCACTGAAATGACGAGTTTCGTGAAGAGTAACAAGATAGTGAAGTTGCTTAAGACTTGGCCATTTATTCATGAAATTACTTTGTAATATGAGTAGGATAAGTTAGGTAAAGGTCATTCGACCTAAGGACAGGACAAAGAATAAGCTTATCGCTTTTTTCGATTAACTTAATCTATTTAATTCGCTTTTTTCTATAGTACCGATTGTACTATAGTTTGTCCCGTAGAAACGGAGCCCAAACAAAGATGTGTTGGGCCAACTAATTTTTTAGGAGATTCCAAAATGGTACTAGTAGGTCGTCAAGCCCCTGACTTTACTGCAGCAGCTGTTCTAGGTAACGGTGAGATCGTTGATAACTTCAACTTCGCAGAATTCACTAAAGGTAAGAAAGCTGTAGTTTTCTTCTACCCACTAGACTTCACTTTCGTTTGTCCTTCAGAGCTAATCGCTTTCGACAACCGTCTTGAAGATTTCCAAGCTAAAGGCGTTGAAGTAATCGGTGTTTCTATCGATTCTCAATTCTCTCACAACGCATGGCGTAACACTGCTATCGCTGATGGCGGTATCGGTCAAGTTAAATACCCTCTAATTGCTGACGTTAAGCACGAGATCTGCAAAGCATACGATGTTGAGCACCCAGAAGCAGGCGTTGCTTTCCGTGGTTCTTTCCTAATCGACGCTGACGGTCTTGTACGTCACCAAGTAGTTAACGATCTTCCACTAGGTCGTAACATCGACGAAATGCTACGCATGGTAGACGCACTAAACTTCCACGAGAAGAACGGTGAAGTTTGTCCTGCACAATGGGAAGAAGGCAAATCAGGTATGGACGCATCTCCAAAAGGTGTTGCAGCATTCCTATCTGAGCACGCTGACGACCTAAGCAAGTAATTACCTCTTAAGCCCGAACTCAACGCGGGTTAATGGTTGGAAGATTCTCTTTAAAGAGACATAAAGCATAAGCTAATAGCGCAAAGCGCACCGCCAATCAGTTAAGAAGTAAAGTCCTATTAAAAGCCCGAAGTTAACGCTTCGGGCTTTTTGTTTTCCCCCTCCTCGCTCCCCTAGACTGACTCTTGTAATAGATAATTGAGGTAGCGATAAACCTAAACTTTACCTCTATTTTCCCTTATCCCCATCTATTCAGAATCACACCTAGATTGCTATTATTTCATCAGTATCTTTTTGAACGGATAAACACGATGAACACCGAAATTGAAGTCTGTATCGATAACTTAGAATCTCTTCATACCGCACTATCTGGTGGCGCGAATCGAATTGAGCTTTGCTCTTCATTAGCACTTGGCGGATTAACTCCAAGCTTCGGAATGATGAAACAAGCGGCAATAGTTTCGTCGGTTCCGGTCTACGCTATGATACGCCCAAGACAAGGCGACTTCATTTTCGATAACGACGATATGCTCTGTATGCTTGAAGATATTGAAGCTTGCGCAAATGCAGGATTGGATGGGGTCGTACTTGGTGTGTTAGCGCCGAACGGAAGTATTGATATGCCAAAGATGCAACAACTGGCTGACAAAGCGCACTCGTTAAAGCTTGGGATTACCTTCCACAGAGCCATCGATCAAAGCTCTGATTTCCAAGCAGCATTAGAACAAATCATTACACTTGGATGCGAAAGAGTCCTGACATCAGGGCTTGCTGCTAATGCTGAGCAAGGTATCGATGTATTGGCTGCAATGGTCAAACAAGCCGATGGACGAATTGATATCATGGCGGGGGCTGGCGTTAACGCTGCGAATGCCAAAATGATTCAAAGCGCTACCCAAGTACCTGCTCTTCACCTTTCAGGTAAATCGACAAGGCCGAGTCTAATGGAAAACAACTCAAGTGCTCAAATGGGCAGTGATAATATTGATGATTATCAGATCCCAGTGACAGATGCGAGTAAGATATCTGATGTGAGAGCCGCCCTCACCGCTTAGGGCAATAGTCGCCAGCATAAATCCAGAGAACCTCGCTGACTAATCTAACTGACTGACGTATATTAGATTTAATAGCGCAGAAAATTTTCATGGATAGATATGGCTAAAGACTTATTCAGCTCTCTTGATTTAAACCTGTTACGAAGCAAAACATGTTTGGAAGAAACCAAATCCACGGCTTTCAGGCTGAAATTGGCGTGGCAAGTTATGACGGTACGAAAACGCGCTCATGCGAAGTAGAAGAGAAAACAACACATGGTATAAGCCTAGGCGGGGCCTACGTTTACCAAGCGACACCAATGCTTGGATTACGTGCTGGTGTTGATATGAATATTTTTGATCACAACAAAACCTTTGTGCCTTACGACACAACGGTCAATTTCAATCTTGGTGCAATAATTAGCTTCTAAAGATAAGCTCTATTTGAGTGCGTCATCAAGGCTTTGATCGCCTAGGTGACGTACATCTTTACCCTTCACAAAGTAAATAATGTATTCGCAGATATTTTGGCAGCGGTCTCCCACTCGCTCAATCGCACGCGCTGACCACATCACCTGCAAAATATTAGGAATGTTCTTAGGGTCTTCCATCATATAGGTCATTAACTGACGAATAACGGCCTCGTACTCCGCATCCAACTTATCATCAAGCTTGTGAACTTCAGCTGCCGCATCAACATCCATACGAGCAAAAGCATCTAATACTTGATGAAGCATGGTGATAGCCTGACGGCAAAGAGGCTCTAAAGATACGTGGAATTTCTGCTCTTTGGTTGAAGGGATCTCAATAGCACCTTGCGCAATTTTAGAAGCAACATCGCCAATACGTTCCAGATCGGTAATCGTTTTGATGATCGCCATAATCAAACGCAGATCCTTCGCTGTCGGCTGACGCTTTGCAATGATTCGAGTACAAGCCTCATCAATCGACACTTCCATCGCATTCACTTTGTGGTCATCACGAATCACTTTTTTGGCCAATTCAACATCGTCTTTATGAAGCGCCTGCATTGCAAACGAGAGTTGCTGCTCCACTAACCCGCCCATGGTCAATACATGAGTACGGATCGATTCTAACTCGACATTGAATTGCCCTGAAATGTGGCGACCGAAATGCATACTTGCTCCTTGAAAGAAATGAAGAAAGCCATTTTTGTAGAGTGACTTAGCTCTAGATGACACCTTTGGAGAGGTTAGCCATATCTACCAGTAATGTAGTCTTCCGTCTGGTTTTTCAATGGAGACGTAAAAATTGAGTCCGTATCTGAGTACTCGATCAATTTTCCCATATGAATAAAGGCAGTATGGTCACTTACACGCGCGGCTTGTTGCATGTTGTGGGTAACAATCACCACTGTGTATTGCGTTTTGAGATCGTTGATCAACTCTTCAATCGTCAAAGTAGAAATCGGATCGAGTGCCGATGTCGGCTCATCTAACAACAGCACTTCAGGCTCAATCGCAACCGCACGAGCGATAACCAAACGCTGCTGTTGACCGCCAGATAAACCAAAAGCATTCTCATGCAACCGATCTTTCACTTCATCCCATAACGCAGCAGCGCGCAGAGAGCGTTCAACCGCATCATCAAGGTCTCGGCTGTTGCTAACGCCTTGTAGCCTCAAGCCATAAACCACATTCTCATAGATAGATTTAGGAAAAGGGTTTGGACGCTGGAATACCATACCCACACGGCGTCGTAAGGTCGCAACATCCACCTTAGGGTGATAGACGTTCTTGCCATGAAGCTTCACTTTCCCGGAAACCTTACAGCCTTCAACAAGATCGTTCATGCGATTAATGCAGCGCAGCAGAGTCGACTTACCACACCCAGAAGGGCCGATAAACGCCGTCACCTGCCCCTTCGGGATCTGCATCGAGATATCATCAAGTGCTTGGCTCTCTTTATAGTAAAGATTTAGCCCTTCGATCGAGATAGCAATTTGCTCATCCTTCAGATTGTGAACATCAAGTGGTGCTTGGTAACCCAAGGTTTCATTAATCGAGAACATCTAATCTTGTCCTAAGGTTCGGTATTTTTCACGCAAGTTATTACGGATATTGATGGCTGTTAAGTTCAACCCAACAATCACCGTAACCAATAAAAATGAAGTCGCATACACTAAAGGTCGTGCCGCTTCGATATTAGAGGTTTGAAAACCAACATCATAGATATGAAAGCCTAAATGCATGAACTTTCTATCTAAGTGTAAATACGGAAACTGACCATCGACTGGCAAGCTGGATGCCAATTTAACAACACCCACCAGCATAAGTGGTGCAACTTCCCCCGCGGCTCTCGCGATTGCCAAAATTAAACCAGTGATAATCGCTGGGCTTGCCATCGGTAAAACAATGCGCCAAAGCGTCTCAAATTGAGTCGCACCAAGCGCTAATGAACCGTGCCTCACTGCACTAGGAATACGCGTTAAGCCCTCTTCCGTGGTTACGATAACGACTGGAAGCGTCAAGACCGCTAAGGTTAGTGCTGACCAAAGTAGACCCGGCGTACCAAATGTCGGTGCTGGCAATCGCTCTGCATAGAACAACGTATCAATCGAGCCACCAATGGTATAGACGAAAAAGCCTAAACCAAAAACGCCATACACAATCGACGGTACACCCGCCAAGTTAATCACGGCGATACGAATTAAACGTGTTAGTGCGTTGTTTTTTGCGTATTCATGAAGATATATCGCAGCGACTACCCCAAGAGGCATCACGACGATCGACATGAGAATAACCAACAGTACTGTGCCAAAAATAGCAGGAAACACACCGCCTTCAGAGTTTGAGTCTCGTGGGTTCTCTGATAAGAACTTCCAAACTTGTTTGCCCCAGTGCCCAACCTTTTCTAGGTAAGACATATTATTTGGGTACCAATAATCCAGAATGTGACTTAGCGAAATCTCGACCTGCTCGCCTGTCATATCCTCAACGAGTAAGCTTTCGACATTAAGTTGCGTTCTAAGGTGCTCAAGCTTAACTTCGGCTTCACCTAACTGGCGATTTAATTCCAGTTTAGTTTGAGTATAGGTTGTAAGGTATTCATCACTCACTGACTCATTGAGTTCAAGCTTACGCTTTTCTAAGCGCAGGTTTTCCAATTGCCAGCTGATATTGCGAATTTCTTGGTTCACGACACGCGACGTTTCTTTACGTAACGTATCAGCGAACGCCAAGCCTTGTTCGAGCTTTTGGTCTATGTTCGAATCAAAGGTGCCAGAAGCAGTTTTAAAACCCACCGGCTTACCAAAGAAATAACCACCTCGACTTCGTTCAATCACAACCCAATCTAGCGGGGTAGTGGGTTCACGTAAGTTAACATCCAGAATAGAAACAAAGTCCGCAGGGTACAGTTCTCTGTTAGCAACTTTGATGCTTAAGCGCTGTATCAGCCCAGTCGACAAATTTTGAGGAGACAAAAGGTCATGGACTTGTGGAACTTGCTCTATCGGGATGTATTTTCGTTCATATAACTGACCAACCAATACATCTTGTTTTGATACGGTTTCGTCAAGATCGACCACTAGCGATAAGTCTTTGGAGTCAACTTGCCATTGATACAAAGGTGCGGGCCAAAAATAGGTTAAGCCCTTCCAACCAATCAGCAGCATTAGGCCAAGAACAGAAAGCATACTGATGCTCACCGCCCCGCCCGTAAGCCAGATCCACGGAGAGCCCGATTTAACCCAAGATAATAATGACTTCAGTTTATTCATCATGATCGACCTTGCTCTTGGCGTGCTGAAATCAAGGAGCTGCAAAGATCAAGAGACACGCTAGTCAAGCCACTAAAAGCCATTGATACACATTGAGGCAAACCTTTAAAACTACAGCGCACGATATTTATCTCTCAGTCTTTGTCTAACCCACTCAGCAACTGAGTTCACCGCGAATGTAAAGATAAACAGCAAGAGTGCAGCCAAGAACAGCAAGCGGAAATGAGAACCACCCACTTCTGATTCTGGCAGCTCAACAGCAATCGTTGCCGATAAAGTTCTCATCCCTTCCAAAACATTCCAGTCAAGAATTGGGGTGTTACCTGTCGCCATCAAGACGATCATGGTTTCACCAACTGCTCGCCCTAGGCCCATCATAACCGCAGAAAAGATACCTGGACTCGCCGTCAATAGCACCACATAAATAAGCGTCTGCCACGCCGTCGCACCCAACGCTAATGACCCATCAGACAAATGTTTAGGTACAGAGAAAATAGCATCTTCAGCAATAGTGAAAATCGTTGGGATGACCGCAAAGCCCATAGCAAAACCAACCACTAGCGCATTGCGTTGGTCAAAGTCGATACCATAGCTAGCCAAGAAGGTACGAATATCACCACCAAATAACAAGGCTTCAATGTTGTTTCCACCAGCAAACACCGCAACCACTGTAATCACCAATACCGGAATCAATATCAGAGCATGCCAACCGTTAGAGAAGCGACCCGTTACCCTCTTCGGTAAACAGAACCAAACAAGTCCAGTCAACAGTGTGCTCAGTGGTAATAGCATCATTAATGAGAAGACAGCCGTTAAATGTGTTTCAACGATTGGAGCAAACCAAAGCCCAGCCAAAAATCCGATGATCACGGTTGGAAGAGCTTCCATCAGCTCTATCGAAGGCTTCACCACTCTTCGCATGCGTGGAGACATAAAATAAGCGGTGTAAATAGCTCCGAGCACAGCAACCGGCACGGCAAACATCATCGCAAACAGAGCGGCTTTGATAGTACCGAATGTGATAGGTACTAAACTGAATTTCTCTTCAAAGTCATCATTCGCCGATGTTGATTGCCAAACGTATTGCGGCTCAGGGTAACTTTCATACCAGACCTTTTGCCAAAGCGAGGAGAATGAGATTTGTGGGTATTCATTGTCGACTTTAGCCACACTGATGATGCCATCAATCAACGTTGCCAGATGCAGTTCATTGGCAGACATAGCGGCTAGTTGTGGTGATTTATCAAATGCGCGTTCAAACAACGACAGCTTTTCACTGGTCGTATAGTGGCTTTGTAATGTGCCGTTCTTATAGAAGCTATAAAAACCCTTTCTATAAGTATCAGGAAGAATAAATTGCACTTGTTCAGCAAGTTGGAAGTCTCGAATATGGGTCAGGCTACGCTTTTCATCTTTGAGTACATCGAACCATTGAGAAACCTGTCCGTCCTCATGCGTAACCAACAACGAGTATGCGCCAGACAATAAATCGATGCTTTTCACGGAATGCTTCGCATCATTTAAGCTAAGATCAATCACTTCACGAACATCAAAACCGTTATCTGATAGTTTCAAAACAACCAAATCCGATTGTGCTCGTAGGTATAAGGTTTGCCCATCAGGTGTGACAAGCAGTTGCTGCTGCAAGCCCAACTTATCCGATAGCCATTGGCTCTTCTGAAAAACATACTGACCAGTAAGGTCACTCTGATACCACTTAACCAAGACTCGTTGGTCACTTAACTGCGCGGCAACCGTAATCCCACGTCCATTTTTAGAGAATGCGAATTTGTCGATCGTCGCCCCATTTGAGGGTTCATCATTTAAAAACGATTCAGGGAGAGTGATTTGCTCAATTTTAGGTTCGGCTTCGCTGCCCTTTTTCAGCACAGGCGCACTATACTCAGGATAGAAAAAAGTAAGATTGCTTGCGCTGTCGGCAAAGGCAAACCAGTTTTCAGATGGGGTGTTTCGAGAAAAGGCGATGGGGTTGGCTACAACATCACGCTCAAAGTAAGAGTGTGTATTTTGAGACTCTAAATCCCAAAACTGTACCAAACCAGATTTTTCGATAGTAAATGCATGCTGACCGTATTCATCAACCGATAAGACGATAGGTTTTTCTACGGCAACGGTCTTTACAGCTTGGTCTGTCTCTAAACCAGTATCAGAAAATACCGGTAAAATGACCATCGCCAAGTAAACAAAGATCAATACTAGGGCAGCTAGAACACTGACCGCGCCACATGTCACCGAAAAACGGACGAGACGATCTTTCAACCATCTTTTTTTGTCGCGCTCTTTCAATGAAAATTGGGCTGATGCCATCTGTTTATCTACCTTTTTTTAGCTACTGACATAATATGTACGTTAGATGACAATTATATTACAAGTTACGTTAAACAACTGAAACTAATAACAAGTTTGTTAGCCATATTTCTTAAAGTAAGATCATAGATTTTGTGAATTTTGCCATTCTAATTTAAAGTAATCAGCTCTATAGCCAGTACTCAAGGATTCTCATCTCGATGGAAAAAGACTATGTCACAAAAGAACTTAGCTGGTTATCCTTCAACGAAAGAGTGCTCCAAGAAGCGGCAGATAAGTCAGTCCCCTTAATCGAAAGAGTTCGTTTTTTAGGTATTTACTCGAAAAACCTCGATGAGTTTTACAAAGTCCGATTTGCTGATGTGAAGCGAAAGATCTTACTTCAAGATCCACAGCTAACCTCCAACTCGCCGAAAAGCCTACTGACTAAAATGCAGAGCAAAGCAAGCAAGCTCGATGCTCAATTCCATGAACTGTATAACGACTTGCTATTGGAATTGGTACGCAATCGTATTTTTCTGGTCAACGAACAACAAATCAGCGAAGAACAAAGTGGCTGGATAAAAAAGTACTTTAAGAAAAAAGTGCTGCCACACTTAACTCCGATTCTCTTGAACGAAGATAGCCAGTTACTTAATATTCTCAAAGATGAACAAAGTTACTTAGCCATCGACATCGAGCGTGATGCATCATCTCAATATGTCTTACTCGAAATCCCATCAGAAGCACTCCCTCGATTTGTTAAGTTACCGGAAACTTCGGGTTCGCAGCGTACAACTTTGATCTTGTTAGATAATATAGTTCGATTTTGTTTGGATGACTTACTTAAAGGATTCTTTGAGTATGACTCATTGCGTTGTTTTGCGATAAAAATGACACGTGATGCCGATTATGATCTGCAAGAGGACAATGAAAATAACCTATTAGAATCGATGTCTTTAGGTTTAGAACAGCGCTTAACGGCACTGCCGATACGTCTGATCTATGAATCTGAAATGCCAACTGAAATGCTCAACTTCTTACAAGTCAGACTTAAACTGTCTGACTATGACAGTGTCATCGCAGGTGGTCGCTATCATAACTTCAAACATTTCTCTGAGTTCCCAAGCCTTAACCGACGTGATTTAGTTAATCGTCCTCTACCCGCGATTAAGTGCGCGCATTTCAGCCATTACCCAAACTATTTCGAAGCGATCAAAGCTCGCGACATCTTACTGCATTATCCTTATCACACCTTTAGTCACATCACTGAACTGGTTAGGCAGGCTTCCTTTGACCCGAAGGTAACCTCCATCAAAATAAACGTTTACCGTGTTGCGGAAGGCTCAAAACTCCTCAGCTCGATCATCGATGCGGCGCACAATGGCAAAAAGGTCACTGTGGTTGTCGAGCTGCAAGCACGCTTTGATGAGCAAGCCAACATTCAATGGACCAAGAAACTTCAAGAAGCGGGTGTAAAAGTCATCCATGGCATCCCAAGTTTGAAGATCCATTCCAAGTTGCTGCTCATCAAACGAAAAGAAGGCAAGCATACCGAGCATTATGCCCATATTGGCACTGGCAACTTCCATGAAGTTACAGCGCGCGTGTATACCGATTTTTCTCTGCTCACTGCGAATGAAGATTTGACTCAAGAGGTGAGACAAGTCTTTAAGTATATTGAAAACCCTTATCAAAAGTCCCAGTTCAAGCAACTGATTGTGTCACCAAAGAATACTAGAAAACGTCTGTACCAATTGATAGATAATGAAATACAAAACGCGATAGAAGGTAAACCTGCAAGCATCACTCTAAAACTCAACAACTTGGTCGATCGAGAGATCATTGAAAAGCTCTATCAGGCTAGCCAAGCCAATGTAAAAGTCAGAATGGTCATTCGCGGCATGTGCTCTCTTGTCCCTGGCATACCCAACATCAGTGATCATATTGAGATAGTCAGTGTGGTCGATCGTTTCCTCGAACATCCGAGAGTGATGATATTTGGTAACGCTGGAAAGCCGAAGGTCTATATATCTTCCGCTGACTGGATGACACGAAATTTTGATCACCGCATCGAAGTTGCAGCTCCAATTTTAGATCCAAAGATCAAGCAAACCATTATCGATATCACCGAGTTTCATTTCGATGACAGCAACAAAGCTCGAGTGCTAGACCAAGCGATGAGCAACTCTTACACACAACCACCAGCAAACCTACTTGATTACCCGACGTCACAACTCTCCACTTACCACTATATTAAACGTATGGAGAAACTTGCTCGCAAGAAGTACAAACAAGAGAAGAAATCATGCCGCTAATTGATAACAAACATTCTCGATGTATTGCCGCTATCGACTTGGGTTCGAACAGCTTTCACATGGTGGTTGCCCGAGTATTCGATCAACACCTGCAATTAGTCAGCAGACACAAACAGAAAGTGAGATTAGGTGATGGATTGGATGAACGTAACGTCCTATCTGAAAGCGCTATCGAGCGAGGCCTAGAATGCCTCAAGGTGTTCGCAGAACGACTGGCGGATTTTGAGCTTGATGATGTCAGAGTTGTTGCGACTCATACCCTAAGAAAAGCCAAAAACGCTAAAGACTTCTTAGAGCAAGCCAAGCCACTGTTTCCTTTTCCAATAGAGATCATTTCCGGTCAAGAAGAAGCTCGAATAATCTATAACGGAGCAGAACACACTCAAACCGCTTCTGAATCTAAGTTGGTTATTGATATCGGTGGAGGGAGTACGGAACTCGTCGCCGGACAAGGCTTTACTCCTCTAATTATGCGCAGTTTACCGATGGGATGCGTCAACTTCACTCAACGTTTCTTTGCTGACGAAGGGCTAACTTCACGACACTTCTCAGATGCTTATACCGCAGCTACTCGTCTATTGATGCCATTGATTGAAGAATACACAAAAGCCCCTTGGGAAATCGCTTTTGGCTCATCTGGTACCACGAAATCAATAAAAGAAGTACTCATTGGCTTAGGGTTCACCGATGGTCTCATTACGCCCCAACGCCTGTCCTATTTAAAGAATCACTTATGTGAGTTTTCATCATCCAACACCGTAAATCTTTCAGGCTTAAGTGATGAGAGAAAGCCTGTGTTTGCTGCAGGCGTCACCATTCTTTCAGCAGCAATGGATACGCTAGACATCAAGGAGTTACATTTTTCTGATGGTGCCCTGAGAGAAGGCGTTCTTTATGACATGGAGGATAGGTTTAAAGATATTGATATTCGAACAAGAACTGCCGAAACGCTCGTCTCTCGATACCATGTAGACGTAACTCATGGCGAGAAAGTGAAAGTGCTCGCTCTTTCATTGCTGAAACAAGTACAGCCTCAAGTGACAACTGCGGTCACTAATGAGCTGTATGATCTGCTTGGTTGGGCTGCAGTACTTCATGAGGTAGGACAAAGCATTGCATTCCAAGGCTATCACCGCCATTCGGCTTATCTGCTTAAGCATACGACAATGCCAGGCTTTAATACTGAGCAACAACGCCTTATATCAGCATTGGTTCGCTATCAAAGAAAAGCGCTCAAACTACAAGATTTGCCGGAACTTTCTCTGTTTACTCAGCAACAAGTCACCCTGCTGATTCGTATATTGAGACTCGCTATCTTACTCAACCGTCAGCGAAATCAAGCACTGGCCCCAGACGTGACTCTAACGATTGAACAACAGGATAACTGGGAATTGAAAGGAACTAACAGCGATTGGTTGGCCCAAAACCAACTGCTTGATTATGAGCTCAGAGAAGAGCAACAACGTTGGAAAAATGCAGAATGGTCGTTGCAGCTAAAATAACGAACAGTCAAAATAAAAACAGCTTGCGACGCGCAAGCTGTTCATACGTTTTTTTCTAAGTTTGTCGTAGCCTGAATTAGAGCCCGACTTTTGCCAATTCTTGCTCTGCGAACTCAGACGGTATCGCTAAATAGCCATCTTTCTCTACAAGTTCTTGTCCTTGCTTTGAGAACACAAAAGTGAGGAACTCTCTTTCAACGGGAGAAAGCGGTTTATCTGGGTGTTTGTTCACGTATACGTAAAGAAAGCGTGATAGAGGGTAATCACCGCTCAAGATATTCGCTCGAGTCGGCTCTACATAATCAGAACCATGCTCAGCAATAGGAATTAACTTAACGCCAGCGACACGATAGCCAATACCTGAGTAACCTATGCCGCTGATTGATGATGCGACCGACTGTACAACCGATGCAGAACCTGGCTGCTCATTGACTCGGTTCTTAAAGTCACCACCACATAGTGCGTTTTGTTTGAAATAGCCATAGGTTCCCGAAACGGAATTGCGCCCAAACAACTGGAATCGATGCTTCGCCCAAGGTTGGTCGACGCCTAGATCTTGCCAATCGTTCAGCGGTTTTGTCGCACCACAGCGTAATGTCTCTGAAAAGATGCCATCAATCTGACGAAAGTTGAGCCCCTCAATAGGGTTATCGCGGTGCACAAAAAGCCCAATCGCATCGATCGCCACTCGCAGTGCTGTCGGTTTATAACCATGTTCTCTTTCAAACGCTTCAATTTCTCGCAAGCGCATCGGGCGACTCATTGGTCCCAGATGAGCAGTCCCTTCCGTCAATGCAGGAGGCGCAGTAGAAGAGCCCGATGCTTGGACCTGAGCGTTCACATTCGGGTAGTAGGATTTAAACTCCTCTACCCACAATGTCGTCATCCCAGCCAAAGTATCAGACCCGACCGATAACAAGCTTCCAGAGATACCAGGAACTTTGGAATAATCAGGCAATGACTCAACACTCTGCTCAGCGAAGCTTGGACACGCCAATACCATCGCTAACAGTGAACCAATTGGCAAACGCATCCTGCGTATTAAGTCACTCATGACACAGTCAATCGGTTTGGCAACGTGAAATGGAAACGACTGCCGACGCCCACTTCACTTTGAATTTCGAGATGTGAATCGTGGTGGCTAAGCGCATGCTTTACAATCGCTAATCCAAGACCACTACCACCGGTATCACGAGAGCGGGCTTTATCTACACGATAGAAGCGCTCTGTGAGTCGATGTAAGTGTTGAGGCTCAATACCATCACCAGTATCTGACACATCTAAGCACGCGCCTTGGCTGGTTTGATACCAACGCACTTTGACCGTTGCACCTGCGGGTGTGTATTTAACCGCGTTATAAACCAAATTCGATATCGCACTTCTCAATTGGTCTTCATCGGCAAGAACTCGTAGGCTCTTATCGATATCAAACTCAAGCTTATGTTCGCGCTCACCGCTAAGGCTCGCCGCTTCTTTCTCAAGAACCTCAAGCATCGCCGGAACGTTGACCACTTCATCCAACTCATGCATTGGCGCCGCTTCAATTTTCGAAAGCGTGAGTAGTTGATTAACCAAACTGTTCATTCGATTGAGCTGCTCAGTCATTACGCCATGCGCCTTGGTCCACATTGGGCCAACGATCATGTCTGGATCTTCGGTCATTTCAAGGTAACCTTGAAGGACGGTCATCGGCGTACGCAATTCATGAGAAACGTTAGCGAAGAAGTTACGGCGCATGCCTTCTAACTGCTTAAGCTGGGTCACATCACGTACCACCATCAGGTGTTCACCCTCGGTATACGGCACAATACGCAGCTCGAGCATACGCTCCACATTCAATGGAGAAGGCATCTCTAATGGCTCAGAGAAATCTTGCTTATTAAGGTACTTAATAAAATCTGGAGTACGAATCAAATTCGAGATCGGTTGACCTGAATCATCTGGCCAACGAAAGCCCAGCAAATACTGAGCTAGCTTGTTACACCAAACGATATTGCCTTCACCGCGAAATACCACAACGGCATCGGGAAGCGATTCTGCACCGTTACGGAAACGGCGGATAAGGTTAGTCAGTTCTTTGCGTTTGCGACGCTGTCTCTGCTGCATACGATAAATACCGTTAAACAGAGATTCCCAGTTCCCAGAGCCTGAAGGTGGAGTTAGACGCTTCTCATCCCACAGCCATGCGGACAAACGCATTTGGTTGTGTAGATGCCAGCCGAGCTGCAATACCGTAGCAGCCAGCAGCAACCAAGGTAGGTAACCGAATATCCATCCGACTAAAACCCATGGTGCGTAAAAAAAAGCCAGCTCCCAAGCCAGCTTTTTCCAGGTTAACTTTTCAACCATTCAGGACTCCGTAAACTGGGCAGCGAAGCCACATTAAGCCTTTGTAGAAAAACGGTAGCCAGCGCCACGAACCGTTTGGATTAGCTTATCGTGACCTGCAGACTCAAGCGCTTTACGCAGGCGTCGAATATGTACATCAACCGTTCGGTCTTCAACGTAAACATTGGTACCCCAAACGTTGTTAAGCAGCTGCTCTCGGCTGTACACACGCTCTTGGTGAGTCATAAAGAAATGCAGCATTTTGAACTCTGTTGGTCCCATATCAACTGGACCTTCGCTTGCGGTAACACGATGAGATACTGGGTCTAGCTTAAGACCTTGTACATCAATCACATCTTCTAGTGCAGTAGGCGTTACACGGCGGATAACCGCTTTCAGGCGAGCAACGAGCTCTTTGGGTGAAAATGGCTTGGTGATGTAATCATCAGCACCCACTTCTAAACCACGCACCTTATCTTCTTCTTCGCCACGAGCCGTTAGCATCACCACTGGGATGTTGCGAGTTAACTCTTCACGCTTCATGTGCTTGATAAAGTTTATCCCGCTACCACCAGGTAGCATCCAATCTAGTAATACTAGATCTGGGAAAGGTTCACATAGCTTGTTTACCGCTGTATCGTAATCTTCAGCCTCTACTGCTTGGTAGCCTTTTTGTTCAAGCACGAAGCACAGCATCTCACGAATAGGTGCTTCATCTTCAACGACCAGAATCCTTCTCGACATAATTGAATAGCCTTTGTATTTAATCAACGCATTGCATTATCTGAGTTAATTATGACACTTTTGTGACCTTTGAAAACAAATTTTCATATAACTGTCTCAAACATTTCACTTTATAACTTTTGATACAGAGCTAGGGACAAATCGAATTAGATCTCATATCATGAAGCACTTCTAAAAAGGTATGAGAAAAATTTATGTGGTTTAAAAATTGCCTAGTCTATCGCTTCAACCGTGATATTGATTTCAACGCAGATCAGCTAGAGAAACAACTTGAAGAATTCCGCTTTACTCCTTGTGGTAGCCAAGACAAACAGAAGTTTGGTTGGGTACACGCAATGGGTAGACATGGCGATATGATGACGCACGTATCAGAAAACCGCATTCTTATCTGTGCAAAGAAAGAAGAGAAAATGCTACCCGCTTCTGTGATCAAAGAATCATTGAACGCAAAAGTAGAAACGCTTGAGGCAGAGTCTGGTACCCCTCTGAAAAAGAAAGAGAAAGACAGCCTAAAAGAAGACATCATCATTGATCTACTTCCTCGAGCATTCAGCCGCAGCAACTTCACTTACGCGCTGATCATGCCAAAAGAAGGTTTCATTGTGGTTGATGCGAGCAGCTACAAAAAAGCAGAAGATGTATTAGCATTGCTACGTAAGACAATGGGTAGCCTGCCAGTAGTGCCAGCTATCCCAGAGCAAGCGATCGAAACGACTCTTACAGAATGGGTGAAATCAGGTGATACGCCACAAGGCATCACTATGCTTGATGAAGCAGAACTAAAATCTATTCAAGAAGACGGCGGTATTGTTCGAGTTAAGAAACAAGAACTAGAAGCTGATGAGATTAAAAACCACATCGAAGCCAATAAGATGGTGACGAAACTTCTTATCAACTGGCAAGACCGTATTGAATTCATTCTTGCAGAAGATGGCAGCATCAAACGCCTAAAATTCAGTGATGAGCTCAAAGACGAAAACGACGATATTCCTCGTGAAGATCAAGCTGCGCGTTTTGATGCGGACTTCTCTCTACTTTGTGGTGAGTTCAGTGTTTTCCTTCCAAACCTATTTGAATCATTAGGCGGGTTAACTCAACCTAACGCTTAATCAGTCAAACTATAGGCTCAGGTGCTAACGGTATCTGAGCTTATTTCTCACTAAGTTCTCACTTATATCTGCCTCTAGACCCTCTTGTTAATGTCATTGCTATCTTTAGGGCTATCAACCAAACTCATTTTAGCGTAAAATTTGCGCCCCTTTGATATCACTTGGTGGTATCAACCTGACTTGAGATCAGATTAGAGAACGAAGCAATGACTACACAAAAACCATTTGTACCTGAACTATTATCACCGGCAGGAAGCCTCAAAAACATGCGTTACGCATTCGCCTACGGCGCAGATGCAGTATACGCAGGCCAGCCACGTTACAGCCTTCGTGTTCGTAACAACGAGTTCAATCACGAAAACCTACAAATCGGTATCGATGAAGCTCATGCTCAAGGCAAAAAGTTATATGTTGTATGTAACATTCAGCCGCACAACTCTAAATTAAAAACATTCATTCGCGACCTCAAACCAGTTGTAGACATGGGCCCTGACGCGCTTATCATGTCAGATCCTGGTCTTATCATGATGGTTCGTGAAGCATTCCCTGAAATGCCAATCCATCTTTCTGTTCAAGCAAACGCAGTAAACTGGGCGACCGTTAAGTTCTGGTCAACTCAAGGCGTTGAGCGTGTGATCTTATCTCGTGAGCTATCGCTTGAAGAGATCGAAGAGATTCGCGAACACTGCCCAGAAACAGAGCTAGAGATCTTTGTTCACGGAGCTCTTTGCATGGCTTACTCAGGCCGTTGTCTGCTTTCTGGTTACATGAACAAGCGCGATCCAAACCAAGGTACTTGCACCAACGCTTGCCGCTGGGAATACAAAACAGAAGCAGCGAAAGAAGACGAAAACGGTCAGATCGTTGAAGCAAACCCTACTGGTGTTGCTATTCAAGAAGTAGAAACGCAAGACATTGAAGTTCAAGATGAGCGTCCAGACAACACACTAGGCCTTGGTAAACCAACAGACGAAGTGGTTCTGCTTTCTGAATCACACAAGCCAGAAGAGAAAATGGCAGCGTTTGAAGATGAGCATGGTACTTACATCATGAACTCAAAAGACCTTCGTGCAATCCAACACGTTGAGCGCCTAACGAAGATGGGTGTTCACTCTCTGAAGATTGAAGGTCGTACTAAGTCTTTCTACTACTGTGCACGTACTGCTCAGGTTTACCGTAAAGCTATTGACGATGCAGTGGCAGGCAAACCATTCGATGAAAGCCTAATGGGTACACTAGAGAGCCTAGCTCACCGTGGTTACACTGAAGGCTTCTTACGTCGCCATACACACGATACATACCAAAACTACGAGTACGGTTACTCTATCTCTGACACTCAACAGTTTGTTGGTGAGTTCACAGGTAAGCGCCGTGGTGACCTAGCGGAAGTAGAAGTGAAGAACAAGTTCCTAGTAGGCGACAGCTTAGAAATGATGACACCGAAAGGTAACGTTGTTTTCAAACTAGAAGTTATGGAAAACCGCAAATCTGAAGCGGTCGACGATGCGAAAGGTAACGGTCACTTTGTATTTATTCCTGTACCAGCAGATCTAGATCTAGAGTACGGCTTGCTGATGCGTAACTTGAGCGAAGGCCAAGATACACGTAACGCATCAGGCAAATAATTTTTACTTAAGCGACTTACTTGAGAAGAAAATAATGGCTCTGTTAATTACTGACAAGTGCATAAACTGCGATATGTGTGATCCTGAATGCCCAAATGGTGCAATCACTATGGGCGACAGCATCTTCGAGATCGATCCTGATTTATGTACAGAGTGTAAAGGTCACTATGAAAAGCCAACATGCCAGTCAGTGTGTCCGATTACAAAATGCATCATCACTGACCCAAACCATATTGAAACTGATGACGAGCTACTTGAGAAGTTTGTTATCATTCAAGGCTTGACCTAAAAGAAGAAAGGTTCAACTTAACCATAAGTTGAACCTTTTTTTTCATCCTGATTTTCCGATTGTATAAATATTGCAGAAGAGCTCTTTTTCAAATTGATATTCGAGTCGTTCTCGCCAGTTTATTGATTGAGCTATAGGAACAAGATAAAAGTTTTCCCTGCTGGTATCGGTCACAAATGCCATTCCATACTGCATCAATTCATAGTGAACATCATTTACGAAACTAGGGTCTAAACGTTGTCTGCCTGTTAGCTGATTGATGTCATCTCTTGAAATTGAAATACCCGAGCTTTCAGCGTTGAACCTATGTCTTAACCATTCTGAAAATTCCTTCGCACAAATCATAGTCATAGTCTTATCCTTGAATTATCTATCGACGGGTATCAGACTCTGATTTCGCATACTGCATATAAGCCGCATCTTTCACCCCAAAACACTCAATCCCTGACCAAACCTTGTCAAATTCGCCATCGCCCTTGCTGATACCGTTATTGCTTTTATTAATATCAAACGATGTTCTTAATCTCGTGTTTATAAACTCTAGACAAAAGTGTGATATTTCTCCAGTTTTAGAGTCGAAAAAACCAGTGGCAGTACCACTGTAAAAAGCCTCGGTGAACAGGATTACTTATTCGATATCAAGGCCAAACACTGACTTGGCATCACTTTAACTTTTTTCTTTTTCTTAGTTTTCGCTACTTTTTTAGGAGGTGGAACTGGAACAGTCTTTGGAGCCCAACTTGCAAGTTCATCTCCACAACCGTCACCTTTAGGAGGGCTCGCTTGAGCTATGCAGTTTGAACTGCCTTCAGGACACTTTAAACGAACGTGGAAGTGGGAGTGGTGTCCCCACCAAGGTCTTATTTTGCCTAACCAAGCTCTATCATTAGCGTCAGAGTTTTCTTGTTCACAAAGGGTTTGCTTGATCACTGGATGAACAAAAATACGCACCACTTTTTCATCTTTCGCCGCATAACGAATAACTTGAAAATGATCATCGGTCCAATTCGATTCACGCAATTTGTAGTTGGTAAGATCCACAACGCTCACAGGTTTAGGCACAGCTAATTCGTTCTCTGACAACCTCTTACTGGTTAACCTTAGCCATATATCAATATCTAACCCTGTTTGATGACTTGAATGACCTGAAGAAAAGCGCCCTCCTCTGGGAAGAGAAATATCACCGATCAATAAATTAGTATTGAGCTTCTCGCTGGTCGTGACTCCTAACCTCTCAATAAACTTTATAGCTTCTGTATGGCCATAGTAGCGCTCTCTTTGAGGGCGAATGATCTGATACCCCAAACCATTAATAGGCAAAGCCTGCGCGCCGTCTAGACAGCCATTGGCATAGCTTCCAATTGATGAGGGTGAATTTCTAGTAGGGTGACTCTCTTTTTCCCACGAAGTTGCTGATAGAGAAAATGAACAAAAGAATACAACCAGTGCAAAAAAGAACCTCATAATAATCCCAAATTACTGACGCTTACTCATTATATTAGTCGCCATTTAGGATTAGGTGCATATCGTACTTAAGTTTTTGGTGGTAGCTAGTGAATTATACCAATTAAAGTAAA